>SXPW01000091.1 GCA_005793785.1 Actinomycetota bacterium
CAGACACGGAGCGCTCGACAACGTGGACACCCCACGCGCAACTTCCGCGATGATTCGGTCGCGCAAGGCATTGCCGTCGAGGACGAGTGCCCCGCCCGCGGTGCGCTTGCCATTGGTCATCGCAATCACGCTATTCCTGCAACGCGCGTAGGCTAGGAAAGCCGCGCTCGGCGCGAAGGAGCACCAATGTCACCAACTTCCTCTGGATCACCCCGCAAGATTGCACCCGCGACAGGCAAGTTGGGTGTCCTCACCGTGGGACTCGGCGCAGTATCGAGCACCCTCATTGCCGGCGTCGAACTCGCCAAACGTGGCATGGCAACGCCGATTGGTTCGCTCGCCCAGATGGGCTCGATTCGACTCGGCAAGCGCACCGACAATCGCTCGCCCCTCATCAAGGACTTCGTGCCATTGGCCAAGTTGGAGGACATCGAATGGGGTGCCTGGGATCCGTTCCCGGATGATGCCTACGTTGCCGCGCAACGAGCCGGCGTTCTCGAAGGCCCGCGCCACATCGAGGCGATCTCCGACACGCTTCGTTCCATCCGGCCGATGAAGGCGGCATTCGACCGCGAGTACGTGAAGAACATCAGTGCCGACAACACGATCGGCACCATCAACAAGCGTGCGATGCTCAATTCGATTCGCGAGGACATCAACCGATTCCGCGACGAGAAGAAGGTCGATCGCATGGTGATGATCTGGTGCGCCTCGACCGAGAAGTTCATCGAGCCCGGTCCGGCACATCGCGATCTCGACAGTTTCGAGAAGGCGATCGACGCGAACGACCCCACCATCGCGCCGTCGATGCTGTACGCCTACGCGGCAATCCTCGAGGGCATTCCGTTCGCCAACGGTGCGCCGAACCTCGCAGTCGACACACCGGTGCTGCGCGACCTGGCCACGAAGAAGGGTGTCGCGATCAGCGGCAAGGATTTCAAGACGGGTCAGACCATGGTCAAGACCGTGATTGCCCCGATGCTCAAGGCACGCATGCTCGGTCTCTCTGGTTGGTACTCGACCAACATCCTCGGCAACCGCGACGGCGAAGTACTGGACGATCCGGAGAACTTCAAGACCAAGGAAGAGTCGAAGCTCGGTGTTCTCGAGAACATCCTGCAGCCCGAGAAGTACCCGGACCTCTACGGCAACGTCTTCCACAAGGTGCGAATCAACTACTACCCACCGCGCGGTGACAACAAGGAGGGATGGGACAACATCGACATCTTCGGTTGGCTCGGCTATCCGATGCAGATCAAGATCGACTTCCTGTGTCGCGACTCGATCCTTGCGGCACCGTTGGCGCTCGACCTCGTGTTGTTCTCCGACCTCGCGCAGCGCGCAGGTATGGGTGGCATTCAGGAGTGGTTGTCGTTCTATTACAAGAGCCCGCAGGTTGCCGAGGGTCTCTACCCCGAACACGACTTGTTCATTCAACTCACCAAGTTGAAGAACACGCTGCGCTGGATGATGGGTGAAGAACAGATCACGCACTTGGGGCGTGAGTACTACGACGAAGTCTGAGCGAATACCTCGCGCGGTCGCATGACACTCCCGCGACGCGTCGCCGGCTTGCGTTTCATGCTCGACGTCGTGTGCACCGTCATCTTCGTCATCATCGGACGACGAAACCACGACGAATCCACCGATGCGGTGGGCACGCTTCGCACCGCCGCGCCCTTCCTCATTGCATTGCTCGGTGCATGGGTGGGTGCGAAGGCATGGCGAGCACCGCGCGCTCTCGCCACCGGAGTGGTGCTGTGGATCGTGACGGTCGTCGTGGGATTGGGAGTGCGACGCTTCGTGTTCGGTGATGGCACCGCAACGCCGTTCGTCATCGTCGCGACGTTGGTGCTCGGATTGCTACTCGTCGGCACCCGTCTGCCGCGTCGCCCAATCCGGCGCACGCCCTAATCAAAGACGAGGAACTTCACATTCAAGTCGTCATTGTTCGCCAATCGACGGTCACAGGTCGCCAGCGGCACGTTGAGTTGGCTCGCCAACACAACGTAGTGAGCGTCATAAGCACTCACCCGCTGGCTGAGATTCCAAAGTGCTTCTGTCAACTGATGAACCGGCAGGGCAGTCAATCGCAAACCGCGAAGAACGTCGAGAGCCTCACTCGCCTTGGCGGAATCGATCACCTTCCTCATCCGAAGTTTCTTCAGGACGGCGAAAACTTCGGCAAAGAAGAGTTCCGGAACGAAGAGTTCTTCTGACAGCTGGGGTATGGCACTACGTCCCAACTCGCTTCCAATCGCGACCTCGGCCGCAACCGAGGAATCGAGAATCATTCGTCTTCGCCTCGAACTTCGCGAATAAGTTCGAGAACGAGCCCGCTGGGAATCACCGTGATGGGTCGACTCAGCAAGCGCTCACGCCATTCACGAACTTCGCCACGCTCGAGATCACGGCGAATCAGCGAAAGGACGTACTCACCGAGTGTCAGATCCAGTTGTTCGGCACGTTCGCGAGCTCGCTCATGCAAACCGACTGGGACGTCCTTGATTTGCATCGCCGCCATGACCTCATCTTAGCATGCTCTTAGCATGCTGTTGGGCGCCAATGTTCAAGAGCCCTTGATCGGACGCGAAATAAGGGTCTGAATCAGCCGATGACGTTCGTGATGGCACCGGTTTCGGCACCTTGCACGAGCTTGGCGTACTTGGCGAGCACCCCACTCGTATAACGCGGCGGATTGGGTTTCCACCCGCGACGGCGTTCGGCAAGCGTCGTCTCGTCCACCTGAAGGTCCAACTTCTTCGCGTGAACGTCGATTCGAATTCGATCCCCGTCGCGCACGAACGCAATCGGGCCGCCGTCCGCGGCCTCGGGCGCCACGTGTCCGATGCAGAAACCCCACGTGCCGCCGCTGAATCGACCATCGGTGATCAATGCACAATCGGAGCCGCGTCCGGCACCCTTCAAGGCTCCCGTTATCGCCAGCATCTCTCGCATTCCGGGACCACCCTTGGGGCCCTCGTAACGAATCACCAACACGGTTCCGGGAGTGATGTCGCCGGACATGATCGCGGCCATCGCACCGTCCTCGCCATCGAACACTCGCGCGACACCGTCGAACGTCATCTGATTCGTGGAAAGGCCGGCCACCTTCACCACGGCACCATTCGGGGCGAGCGAGCCGGTGAGTACGTTCAATCCGCCCGCCGCGTGAATCGGATCACCGAGCGAATGCACGACGTCACCATCCGGCGCCGGAGGATTCAATTCGGCGAGATTCTCTGCCATGGTTCTGCCGGTGCACGTGAGCACGTCACCATGCAGGAGCCCCGCATCGAGCAAGTGCTTCATCACCACCGGTACTCCACCGATGCGATCGATGTCGGTCATGTGGTACTTTCCGCCGGGTTTGGTGTCGGCAATGTGCGGAACACGGGCTGCAATGCGGTTGAAATCGTCGAGCGACAAGGCAACTCCGGCCTCGTTGGCGATCGCCAAAAGGTGGAGCACGGCGTTGGTGCTCCCGCCGAGAGCGTTCACGACCGCAATCGCATTCTCGAACGCCTTCTTGGTCATGATGTCGCGGGGATAGATGCCGAGTCGGAGCAAATTCACCACGGCTTCGCCTGCGCGTCTGGCGTCTACGTCGCGTCGTGAGTCGACCGCTGGTGGCGATGCGGAACCGGGCAGACTCATGCCAAGGGCCTCGGCAATGCTCGACATCGTGTTCGCGGTGAACATTCCACCGCATGCACCTTCACCGGGGCACGCCGCGCGTTCGATGTCGTCGACCTCCTCGCGGGACATCGTTCCGGCAGCGCACGCTCCCACGGCCTCAAACACCGTAGTGATGTCGATGTTCTTCCCCTTGTGCACGCCGGGGAGTATCGAACCGTTGTAGACGAAGACGCTCGGCAGATTCAGTCGGGCAGCAGCCATCAGCATGGCGGGAATGCTCTTGTCGCAACCCGCCAGACCGACGAAGCCGTCGAATCGTTCCGCGTGTACGACGGTCTCCACGCTGTCGGTGATCACCTCGCGGCTGACCAACGATGCACGCATGCCCTCGTGACCCATGCTGATGCCATCACTCACCGTGATGGTGCCAAATTCGAGAGCCACTCCGCCGCCCGCGCGCACGCCAAGTTTGGCCTGCTCTGCAAGCCGACGCAACGACACGTTGCAGGGTGTCACTTCGTTCCACGCCGAGGCGATGCCGATCTGTGGCTTCTCCCAGTCATCATCCCCGAGACCGACCGCCCGCAACATTGCACGGGAGGCCGCTTTTTGGAGTCCGTCGGTGACGTCGCGACTGCGCGGTTTGACATCGACGCGCGTTTCGGAACGCGAAGTCATGGAGTCAGGCTACTTGTGCAACGTCTTTCGGTTGTTGGCTCGGTGGAGTCGTGCTTGCACCGCCACGCAGGTACACCACGAGGACGGGAATCAGGTAGGCGAAGTAGGCGATCAGGCGAATGTTCTCCGGACTCTTGTGCCAGCCGAACAATCCGCGCATGAAGTCGTAGAAGGTTCCGCTCGCCCACACACCGCTTTCCAGCGTCCAAGCAGAGGAAACGAGCCAACCGTCCTCCCAGCCGATCAATTCACGCAACTCGTGCACTGCCTTGCCGGCGAGACCAGCGGCGAACAAGAGCAGCAGTACCGCAGTGACGTTGAAGAACGTGCGGAGGTTGAGTCGGTTTCCGCTTCGATACACCGCAAACCCGATGACGACCGCGACAACCAGTCCGAGAAGTCCGCCGACCACGACCTGGCTGCCAGATGCACTCTCGGTCTCTGCCGACAACAGGAACAACACCGTCTCCAATCCTTCGCGGGCGACCGCTGCGAAAGCGATGATCGAGAGGGCCGAGCCCACCGACGCATCGACCTTGTCGCGCAACTCCTTGCCGAGCGAACGTGCGTGGGCGCGCATCCAGAAAATCATGTGGGTGAGAACTGCCATCGCGAACAGCGCGATGAAGCCCTCCACGGCGTATTCCACCTTCCCGTTCAATCCGTCGAGTGCCAGGAAAATGGCGATGCCGGCCACCAAGCACACGCCGATGGCAGCGACCGTGCCGGTCCACACGAATCGAGCATCCGCCCAACGATTCGTCTTCTGCAAATACGTGAGCAGGATGGCGAGAATGAGCGAGGCTTCAAGCCCCTCGCGCAGCGTGATGAGGAAACTGGATCCCATGGGTGAAATGTTAGGCTAACCTAACAAACTTGTCAACTCGAAGCTTTGGTCTGTAAAAGCGCGGTCACAGCCTTGCCGTCGGCCTTACCCGTGGACAGTTTCATCACGGCCCCCACCAGGGCACCCATCGCCTTGTGTTCACCGGCCTTGTACTTTGCCCACGCGTCGGGATCGGCGGCAATCGCCTGGTCGACGAGTGACTCCAAGGCCCCCGAGTCCATGGCCTCGAAGCCCTTGGCCTTGGCCATGGCGAGTACGTCGCCTCCACCATTGGCGACCAACTCGGCGAGCAGCGTCTTGGCCTGGGTGGCCGTGACCTTGGCGTTCTTTTCCAAGAGGCTGAGTGCGGCCAGATCTCCGGCCGGAACTCGCGGGGTCGACGGCTCGTCGGCGAAGGCTTGTTGAACGTAGACCAGCGCCCGCGACGCGTCACCGCCCACCGTTGCCACCGCGTTGATGTAGTCGTCCTGACCACGCTCCACGACCACCGCCACAGCCTCGCTCTCGATGGCGGCGCCGGTGAGTTTCGAGAGGGCGAGTCGGCGAGCAGCGGGCAGCGGCGGCAATGCCGCACGAATGCGTTCCACCCACGCGACGTCCGGAACGAGGGGCACGAGGTCTGGTTCCAGAAAATACCGATAGTCGTCGGCGTCCTCCTTGGTGCGCAACACGTTGGTACGCCCGGAGGCGTCGTCCCAATGCAATGTTTGTTGCTTCACGACTCCACCGCTCGAGATGAGGTCGATTTGACGGCGCGCTTCGTATTCGATCGCGCGTCCCACCGAACGAATGGAGTTCACGTTCTTGATTTCGCACCGCGTACCGAATGGAGTCCCGGGTTTGTGCACCGACACGTTGACGTCGCAACGCATCGATCCTTCCTCCATCTTCGCGTCACTCGCACCGACGGCGAGCAGAATCGAGCGCAGTTCACTCACATACTGCTTTGCCTGTTCGCTGGTGCGAATGTCGGGACGGGAAACGATCTCCACCAGTGGAACTCCGGCGCGATTGAAGTCGATGAGCGAATAGTCGCTGCCCTGGATACGACCTTCGGCTCCTCCGGCATGCGTCGACTTACCCGTGTCCTCCTCGAGGTGTGCGCGCTCGATGCCGATACGAACTTCACCCGGCAACATCAGCCAGCCATCGACGTTGAGTGGCTGGTCGTACTGACTGATCTGGTACGCCTTTGGCAAATCCGGATAGAAGTAGTTCTTGCGATGGAAGGTGCATGGTTGCACACGACAGTTGAGGGCCAGTCCGAGACGCATCGCCAACTCCACCGCATGACGATTGAGTACGGGCAATGCTCCTGGCAGACCGAGGGTGACGGGATCGATGTTGGTGTTCGGCTCGTCGCCGAAACGATTCGCACTCGCGCTGAACAGTTTGGTCTTGGTGGCGAGCTCCACGTGGACCTCGAGACCAACGACCAACTCCCATCCGTCGATGAGCCGCTCGGTGCTCATACCGCGCGCTCCAACTCGGCCGCCACACGGAACATGGTCGCTTCGCCCAGGGCTGGTGCCAACACTTGCACTCCGACGGGTAGGCCCGCTTCTCCGGTTCCGAACGGCACGCTCATTGCGGCATGACCCGCCAGGTTGGTGGGAATCGTGAACACGTCGCACAAATACATGGCCAACGGATTGCTGGTCTTGTCACCGAACTTGAACGCCACCGTGGGCGATGTGGGTGTGAGGATCACGTCGCAATCCTGATATGCCTTGGCAAAGTCGTCGGCAATGAGTCGGCGAACCTTCAGCGCCTTGCCGTAGTACGCGTCGTAGTAACCCGCGGACAACGCGTAGGTACCGAGCATGATTCGACGCTTGACCTCGTCGCCGAACCCGGCCGAGCGCGTCGTTGCATACATGGAATTGAGATCCTTGGCGTCGACGCGCAAGCCGTAACGAACCCCGTCGAAGCGCGCCAGATTGCTGCTCGCCTCCGCCGGAGCAACCAAGTAGTAGGCGGTGAGACCATACGACATCGACGGAATCTGCACATCCACGACGGTGGCACCGGCCTTGCGCAAAGCGTCGAACGCCGTGTCGAGCCGCGCCAACACGTCCGGGGAGGAACCTTCCGGCATGTCGGTGATCCTGCCGATGCGCATCCCCTCCACGCCTTGTGCCAACACCGCCGACAAGTCGGGTGCGGCGCGCGGCAACGAAGTGGAATCGAGCGGGTCGTGTCCCGCGATCACCTCCATGAGCAGTGCGGCATCGGCGACGGTGGTGGCAAAGGGACCGATCTGGTCCAAACTGCTCCCGAACGCGATGAGACCTTGGCGCGACACCATGCCGTACGTCGGCTTCACACCGACGAGTCCGCACAATGCCGCTGGCTGGCGAATGCTTCCACCCGTATCACTGCCGAGCGACACCGTGGAAAATCCAGCGGCCACGGCGGCGGCACTGCCGCCACTTGAACCGCCGGGTACTCGCGTCGTATCCAGGGGGTTGCGCGTCGGACCGAATGCCGAATTCTCCGTGCTCGAGCCCATCGCAAATTCATCGAGGTTCGTCTTTCCGACGATGACGGCGCCTTCTTCCTCCAGTCGTCGCACCACCGTGGCGTCGTAGGGAGGTTTCCAGCCAGCGAGAATCTTCGAGGAGCACGTTGTCTCGACACCACGGGTGCACATGTTGTCCTTGAGTGCCACGGTCACACCGGCGAGCCGACCCACGGATTTGCCTGCCTTCACGTCTGCATCGATCCGCGCCGCTCGCGCGCGCGCTCGCTCGGCAGTCACGAGATTGAACGCGTGCACCTCGGATTCACGCGCGGCGATTGCCGAGAGGTTCTCCTCAAGGACGGCCGTCGCGCTGAGGGCTCCGGTTTTCACCGACTCCGCGATGTCGAGCGCAGTACGACGTGCGGTCACCGACTACTCCTCGAATCCGATGATCGGCGGAACACGGAATCGTCCGTCTTGCGTCGCGGGCGCAACGCCGAGCACCTCGTCATGATCTAGTGACGGTGCCTCGACATCGTCACGCAACACGTTGGAGAGCGGAATCGGCTGATTCAACGGCTCGACGGTCGTGAGGTCGAGCGCATCGACGTCACGAAAGTGGTCCAACATTCCGGCAAGTTGATCGGTCATCCGATCGATTTCTGCCTCGTCGAGGTGCAATCGAGCCAGTCGGGCGACCTTGGCGACCGTTTCGCGCGAAATTTGCTCGGGCACGGATACGAAGGCTACGAGCGCAGGTACACCAACACGCCGGACTCGGGCCACAGGCTGGGCGGTTGTAGCCCGATCACCGCAAGTTCGTGGCCGGTACACGTGATTGGTGACGACATCCACGCGGGCAACGTGCGACCGATTCCGCCCAGTTTGCCGAGGGGAAGATTCGTTACGGTGTACGACCGCTCCGGATCGAGGCCGGGAATACGCCAACGCGGTGCCACCAGCCATGGCGACGTTTGCAGTTGGACGTAACCGAGGAGCGCTTCACTGCGATCGGTGGCGTAGACCCCGTGGGCCAACGCAGACTCGTCATCGACATCGAATCGCACCGCGTCGCCGGTGTGCAGGAGGGCGCGATGGCGCTTGTGGAGTGCGATTGCATCCTTCAGAACGCGTAGTTCGTGGTCGTCCAACGCCCGGGGATCGCACTCCACACCCATCCAACCAAAGATTGCCGAGAGGCAACGCATCTCCATGCGATGCGACCGACCGGTGGTGTGCGACGTACGCGCCGCAACGTGCATCCCGAGCATCTCGTTGGGCACCCACATTCCGACGCCACGTTGAATTCGTTGTCGCTCGAGCGGGTCGTTGCAATCGCTGGTCCACACTCGAGCCGCGCGAGCCAGGACGGCATGGTCGATACGACCACCGCCCGATGCACACGACTCGAACTCCACGCCCGGATGGTTGATGCGCAGTTGGTCGAGCAATCGATGGAACGCAGTCGTCTGCCGATGCGCACCCGCGGCACCGTCCGCGGACGTCGCGTGGATGAGGGGTCGGTTCATGTCCCACTTCACGAACGCGATGTCATGGTTACGCAAGAGTTCGTCGAGTTGTCCGAAGACGTGTTGGTATGCCGCATCGTTGGTGAGATCCAAAACCAGCTGGTGACGTGCCTGCACGGGTTCATACCCGGACGCATGCAGCACCCAGTCCGGATGGTTACGCGCAACCTCGCTCGCCGGGTTCACCATTTCCGGCTCGATCCAGATGCCGAAATCCATACCGAGGGCAGTCACGTGCGAAATCAGCGGTGCTAGTCCGTCCGGGTACACCTCGCGCGACACCACCCAGTCACCCAACCCCTGGCGATCGTTGCGCCGAGTGCCGAACCATCCATCATCGAGCACGAATCGCTCGACACCGATTCCGGCCGCGGAATCTGCGAGGCCCTTCAGTTTCTCTGCGTCGTGATCGAAGTACGTCGCTTCCCAGGTGTTGAGCAGCACCTTGCGAACCTGTGGCACTGCGCCCGACTCGCGCGCCATCGTGCGTAGGTGACCGTGCATCACCCACGTTGCAGGCGTGAATCCGCTCGACGAATACGCACCGACGATCACCGGAGTCGAGTAGGACGCACCCGGTTCGAGACACACCTCGCCGGGCATCAACAACTCGCCGAGCTGCGCATACCTTCGACCATCGGGCAGCACTTCGGCAAGCATCACGTGATTGCCGCTCCATGCCAGGTGACATCCCCACGCTTCGCCCGACCATTCACGGGCAGCATCGGTGCTCCACCACATCGTCGGCGGGTACTCATGCGATGTTCGCCCGGTTCGGTTTTCGCTGGTCCACGCTCCGTGATCCATCGATCGGCGATGGATCGTTGCCTCGCGCGACCACCGTCCCGTGTAGGTGGCGAGATCGCGCGCCTGCGACGGCACCGGCACGGTCACCGTGAGTGCATCGAGGAGGTACCGGGTGGCACCGAGATTGGTGACGACGGCGCTCGCATGCAATGCACCGCTGTCGGTGAGTTCAATGTGAGTGGAGAGTCGCAACATGGCGATGTCGTCGTGCGACACGGTGACCACCGAACGACTCGTCGACTCGACTTCACATTCGGAAAATCGCGGCGACCAATCACGCCCGCCGGGCCGGTGCCCGATCAATCCGGGACGGGCGAGGGATCCCAACGAGTGTTGGGGCACCAACTGCAGCGGTGGCACCACGTCCAACGAACCGTGCGTCAGCGGGCGAGTCGACATTGCGGAGAACCGTTCTGCGTCGGGGGACGTGAGCGGTTCGCCCCAGTGGACGACTTCAGGTACGCCGCCTGACACATCGACGATGACGGATACCCCGTCGTGCACCAAGTGCACCATGCGGGTCGTCATCGTTCCGAGCCTACGATTGGAGTACGCCACGACTCCAGCCGCGAGGGAGCACCATGTCAGCAGTACGTCTCACGAAAGCCACACGGCACTTCCCGGGAATGAACCGACCCGCGGTGAATGAAGTGAGCCTCGAAGTCGCCGATGGTGAGTTTCTCGTTCTGGTCGGTCCATCGGGCTGCGGCAAGTCG
>SXPW01000092.1 GCA_005793785.1 Actinomycetota bacterium
AAGTTGACGCACCGCAGCGTTCAACGCTGGCAACGTCGCACGAGGGTGTGGGTCGCGAGAGCGGCCCGCACCCTCGGTGTTTTTGGGCCACTTGTGTTCACTCGTACCATGGGCGTCGAGCGTTTCATCATGGGTGCCAAGTGTCGATACGTCATGGTTGCGGCAGTACTGGTAACTGCGCTACTTCCAGTTTCGAACGACGTGGCGATGTCGAGCACTCGTGCCGAGACGCCGCCTGCGTACGTGGAATCGTCATCTGGACGTTTTGAACCCGCAATTGCCGGTACTCCGTGCTCTCGGCGTCTTGTGGTCCGCACGGTGGCGCAAGTGCGTTATCGCTGCACCCCTGTCGGACGTTCGTTGAAGTGGCGTCGTGTCGGATCAGCCGCAACCTCCAGCACCACCGTTGCACCAATGATTACGACGAGTACCACCACGACGACCATCGAGCCCTATCGACAGCCAACGGCGGCAGGTTCCTCACCCGATCTTTGTCGACTACGAGACCAAAGCACGCAACGTCGAACCTATGGACAACTTCTCGCGGGGTTCCCCGTCATCGAGACCAACCTTGCGTCACGCGGAACGTTCATTTTCGGGTTGATACCAATCGACTTCGCAGACTTGCGCGGAGAGTCAAACGTGATGGCACGAGTGACCGACCAGATGCGACTCGTCACCGAGTGGTACGACATGGTGTCCGAGGGGCGAGTCAAGATCGAGTGGCGTGTGCACGAGAATTGGGTGAGGGTGCCAGGCCCGTCGACGAATTATTCGATGAGTCGCTCCCGAAGTGACGACAACACCTTGGCGAACGCGGCATTCGCTGCGGCCGATTCAAGTTTCGACTTCTCGAGTGTTCGGGCGGTCGCCTTCGTCCTGCCTGCGGGTCAGACGTTCATGGCGGAGGGCGTACAGGGGTTCTTGCACAGCCAATTTGGTTCCACGGGCGGATACGCAACCGCGGAGGGACGCGTCTACAACTACATGATTGCCGGCTCCTACTTCGATCGGCAGTACAAGAACTACTGGTCCTACTGGGCGCACGAGACGGGACACATGTTCCCGCTGCCGGATCTCTACGACCAGAACACCCAGTGGTGGATCGGTAAACAAACCGAGATTCCGGGCGGACCTTTCTCGGGTTTCGACATGATGGCGAATCAGGACGGTCCGAGCCGAACCCTGAGTGCTTGGTTGCGATTCGTGATGGGCTGGCTCGCCGATGCGCAAGTGTTCTGCAAACCAGTCGCAGATCTGACGGAAGCACGTATCACCATCGTGCCAATTGACGAAAGATCATCGGGAGTGAAGACGGTGCTGGTGCCACTCTCCAGTTCCAAATTGCTGGTGGTGGAGTCGAGACGCGCAAACAAGAAGTTCGACTGTGAGGGAACGGGCACCGGATCGTCCACCTGGCGCGCACGAAATGGAGTCATCGTCTATACCGCGGACATGACTCTGGGACACGGCGAGGGATTCCAAGCGCTCGTCGCGCCGACGGGTCGTGGCTTGCAGAGCCTCCAAACTTGCTCGTCACCGCCACAATACGACGCAATCCTCGGAGTTGGTGACGAAGTGACGAGTAACGGCGTGCGGGTACGCGTACTCAGCAGCGGACTTTACGACACCATCGAGTTGTCGAAGTCGGGATGAGTCAGCCGGTGTAGTGCTTGTCGGCGATGTTCAAGGCTTCGTCGAGGATCGACAAGCCCGTACGCAAATCGGCCTCACTGGTCGTGCACGGCGGTACCACGTGGATGCGGTTGAAGTGCGTGAACGGCCAGAGACCTTGCTGCTTGCAGAACGCGACGATTTCGGCCATGGGTTTGGCGTCGGCGCCGGCTGCATTGAAGGGCACGTACGGAGCGCGGGATTCACGATCCTTCACGAGTTCGATCGCCCAGAACATTCCGAGACCACGAACGTCACCGACCGACGGATGTTTGTCCTTCAGTCGGTCGAGTTCCGGAGCGACGACGTTTTCCGCCATCTTTCGCACGTGCTCGAGCACCTTCTCTTCCTTGAAGATGTTG
The DNA here is from genome assembly GCA_005793785.1 of Actinomycetota bacterium. Taxonomy (GTDB): domain Bacteria; phylum Actinomycetota; class Acidimicrobiia; order Acidimicrobiales; family Ilumatobacteraceae; genus F1-60-MAGs027. The sequence continues at coordinate 2,037 of SXPW01000092.1, forward strand.
ATCGAGGCAACGGCCGCCGCACATGCAAGTGGGTGACCCATGTAGGTGAGGCCGCCGGGGTAGACGCGTTCCTTGAAGGTGTCGGCGATCTTCTGGCTGATCACGACGCCACCCAGCGGAACGTAGCCCGAGTTCACTCCCTTGGCGAAGCAGATGAGGTCGGGTGTGACGTGCCATTTGTTCACGGCGAACCATTCACCGCAACGCCCGAACCCCGCCATGACCTCGTCGCACATCATGACGATGCCGTACTTGGTGCAGAGGTCTCGCACGCCCTGTAGGTAACCCTCCGGTGGAACCAGGATGCCGTTGGTACCGACCACGGTTTCCAGTCCGATCATCGCCACCGTGTGCGGACCCTCCACCATGAGGACGTCCTCCAGGTGTTGGAGGGCGCGTTCGCACTCTTCCTTTTCATTCGACGAATGGAACGCGGAACGATACGGATACGGACCCCAGAACTTCACCGCTCCGGAGGCGCCGGTTTCGTTCGGCCAGCGGCGCGGATCCCCGGTGAGGGCAATCGCCCCGGAGGTGGAGCCGTGGTACGAGCGGTACATCGTGAGGATCTTGTGTCGACCCGTGTGCAACTTGGCGAGGCGTACCGCGTTTTCTGCTGCTTCGGCACCGCCGTTGGTGAAGAACACCATGTTGAGGTCACCGGGCGCCACCTCGGCGATGAGTCGAGCGGCCTCCGAACGCATCTCGTTGGCGTGGAAGGGGGCGATCGTGCACATCTTTGCCGCGTATTCCTGGATGGCCTTCACCAATTTGGGGTGTTGATGTCCGATGTTCACGTTCACCAGTTGGCTGGAGAAGTCGAGGAACTTCTTTCCGTTGGAGTCCCAGAAGTGCGAGCCCTCGGCCTTGACGACATCGACAGGATCGATGAGTGCCTGCGCCGACCATGAATGAAACACATGCTTGCGGTCGTCGAGGTAGGCCTTGGTTTTCTCGGTGGGCATACGACAAGCCTACTTAGCAAAGCATTCGCGTATCACGGGTGCAACCCGCGGAGTTGATGCGCGTCGGCGAGAGCCTTCACTCCGAGCACTGACGCGGACCGTCGGTAGGAGAGGTTGTGCTCTTGCGAGAACGCATGCAATCGCTTGAACGCTGATTGCATCGTCGAAACGACCGATGCGTTGACTTCATCCTCATCCCATTGCAAGTGCGCATAGTTTTGACATTGCTCGAGGTACGAGCACGTAACACCGCCGGCGTTGGCATAGATATCGGGCACCACGATGACACCACGATCGTTCAAGACGTCGTCTGCTCCGGGGGTGAGTGGTCCGTTCGCACCCTCGATGACGTACGTGGCGGTGAGTGATCGTGCCTCGTTGGTGTCGATTGCGCCGCCGAGAGCGCACGGCATGGCGATATCGGAAGGCAAGGAGAATACGCCGGCCGAACTCTCGATACCGCGAGCAATCACCTCGCCGACGTTTGCATCGACCACGCTGCCGAGACCACGCTGCGTGGCATGTACGAGCGCCGTGACGTCGATGCCACGTTCATCCGCGATGACGCCGCCGACGTCGGAGATCCCAACGATTCGCGCACCGCGTTCGGCGGCGAGGCGCGCAGCCCACATGCCGACGTTGCCGAAACCTTGGATGACGATGCGCTTGCCATCGAGGGACGTACCCCGTGCATGGCACACGAGGGACGCCGCTTCGACGACACCACGTCCGGTTGCGGAGTCGCGACCGAGTGAACCTCCGAGTGCCAGCGGTTTACCCGTGACGACGCCGGGCACGGCATGACCGATTCCGATCGAGTACTGATCCATGACCCATGCCATGACCTGAGCGTTCGTGCCCACGTCGGGGGCGGGAACGTCCTTGTCGGGTCCGAGAAAGGCGAAGATTTCAGAGACGTAGCGACGAGTGACGCGTTCCAGTTCGCGGGGACTCAACTGCTTGGGGTCGATGGAGATGCCGCCCTTTGCTCCGCCAAGCGGCAAGTTCATCAACGCGGTCTTGAGCGACATCGCGGCGGCGAGTGACACCGTTTCGTCGCGATTGACCGATGGATGGAACCGCAGACCGCCCTTTGCGGGTCCTCGGGTGATGTTGTGCTGCACCCTCCAGCCGGTGAATCGGACCCGCGTACCGTCATCGCGGCGAATCGGAATCGATACCTCGAGCACTCGTCGCGGCGCGATGAGGTTCTCGATCACGCCGTCCTCGAGTTTGAGCCACTCTCCGGCCTCTCGCATCCGGAATTCGACCGACGCCAGGGACTGATCGGTGGTGTGGTCTGTTGACGCCATTGTCGTTGGCGGCTCCGTTGCCGCTTTACGAAATGTTAGACGATACGAATACACATTTCGGAAACACTTCGCTGACAGTCGTGAAACCTTGGTGTTCTACGGTCATGATGCCGAGTCAGCGTCGCCTCTGCGTTTCACAACAAACCGAAACACGAGGTGATCGAAATGGAAAGTGCAGGACTTGTCTGGGTGCTGGTGTCGTCAGCGTTGGTGCTGTTCATGACCCCGGGACTTGCGTTCTTCTACGGAGGCATGGATCGTCGACGCAACGTGCTGAACATGTTGCTGATGAACTTCTACTGCGTACTCGCCGTTCCCGTGCTCTGGATGCTGCTCGGTTACTCGCTGGCGCAAGTCCCGTTCGAGAACGACTTCATTGGAGGATTCGATTCCTTTGCACTGAGTGACGTCACGGTCGCCGGTGACGGTGGGACGCTCGCCACGATTGCGTTTCTCGGGATGTTCGCGGCGATTACACCGGCGCTCATCTCCGGGGCGGTTGCTGGACGTATGAAGTTCAGCGCCTGGGCGATGTTCGTGCCGTTGTGGCTCTTCATCGTGTACGTACCGGTGTTCAAGTGGGTGTACGGCGGATGGCTCGGTCAGCGTGGCTCACTCGACTTTGCTGGTGGCACCGCGATTCACGTCAACGCCGGAATCGCGGCCCTTGCGGCAGTGTTGGTGCTCGGCAAGCGACGGGTGGATCCGGCGCCGCCGCACTCAATGCCGCTCGTGATGATTGGAACCGGCATCCTGTGGTTCGGTTGGTTCGGGTTCAACGCCGGTTCGGCACTGGCTGCCAACGGTCAAGCTGCCCAAGCATTCATGAACACTTTCCTTGCTGGTGCCGCAGCTGGACTTGCATGGATACTCGTCGAGTGGGTACGTGATGGTCGTCCTTCGAATCTCGGTGCTGCCTCGGGCATCGTTGCGGGTTTGGTGGCAATCACCCCGGCCGCCGGCTACGTGTCGGGCGTCGGTCCGCTTGCCATCGGCGCGATCGCCGGTGTGGTGTGCTGTTATGCGGTGCGACTCAAGAACAAATTCGGCTACGACGATGCGCTCGACGTGGTCGGAGTGCATTTCGTCGGCGGACTGGTGGGTTCGCTGCTCATCGGATTCTTCGCCAATCCGGAGTTCTTCGAGGGGTCCTTCGGCGCAGGAATGTTCTACGGCGGCTCCGTGGACCTGCTGATTGAGCAAGCGATTGCCAATGGTGCGGCAATCGTGTGGTCGTTCGTGCTCACCTATGTGATCATGAAGGTGTTGGCCGCAACCATCGGCGTGCGAGCGGACGAACAAGCAGAGCTGACCGGGCTGGATCTGGCACTGCATTCAGAGACCGCGTATCACGACTAATCAACAGGAAACGAACAGGAGACCAACGACATGAAGCTCATTACGGCAATCATCAAGCCCTTCAAGCTCGA
>SXPW01000093.1 GCA_005793785.1 Actinomycetota bacterium
TGACCGAAGATCCAGACCAGGTGCTGCCACAGCAGTGGATCCGCGCCGGCGGCGACGTCGAAGAATTGGGCACCGAAACTGCGCTGGAAGGTGAGGAGGAACAACGCCACCGTGATGACCGGTACGGCGAACAGGAGGAGGAATTGGACCACCGTGATCAGCCAGGTGAAGATCGGCATCTTCATGAGGGTCATACCCGGCGCTCGCATGTTGAGCACCGTGACGATCAGGTTGATGGCACCCGTCAACGAGGCGATTCCGGCAATCTGAAGTCCGAGCGCCCAGAATTCGACACCGTTTCTGGGCGAGAACACGGGTCCCGAATTCGGCGCGTACATGAACCACCCGCCGTCGGCGGCGCCACCAAGGAACCACGCGAGGTTCACCACGATGCCACCGGCGAGGAGGCACCAGAAACCGAAGGCGTTGATGCGCGGGAAGGCGACGTCCCGTGCACCGATCTGCAGAGGAATGAAATAGTTGGCGAACCCCGCTGCCATCGGCATGACGAAGAGGAACACCATGGTGGTGGCGTGCATCGTGAACATCTGGTTGTACAAGTCAGCGTTCAGCACCTTGCCCTCCGGGGCGGCCAACTGCAGTCGAATGAGGACCGCTTCGAGTCCCCCGACGATGAAAAAGAACAAGGCCGTGGCCCCGTACATGAGACCGAGTTTCTTGTGGTCGACGGTGAAGAGCCAGGACTTCCAGCCCGTGGTGGCAACGGGACGCCGCAGCGCTCCGAATGTGCGCGTCGGCGTGATGGCGGGTGGCGCGGGAATGAGCGCGGGAATCGGAGCGCTGGGTGCCGGTCGTTCGATGATGGCCATGGTGGTCTCCTATTTGAGCGTGAGCAGGTAGGCAACGAGTTTGTCGATATCCGATTCACTGAGTCCGAGGTTCGGCATGCCGCGGTACTTGCCGTTCGTATCGGCGAGGAGAGCAGGATTTGCATACATCGGCTTGACTGCCGGCGCGTTGCGCAACCATGCCCGCAGGTCGCTAACGTTCAGGCAGGCTTCGTCGACTCCAGCAAGGTACTTGGCTCCGAACTCGGCACTTTCGGCGTTCCACACGTCGTCGCGACAGGCGTCGCGCAACAAGTCGAACATGGCTCCCGCAAACGTGTTGCGTGTCATCAGTTTGGTCAAGTTCGGCGCGGCACCGGACCACACGTTCTCATCCGGCGCGGCGATGGCGAGTGTTCCATCGGCGCGCTTCAAACCCGAAACCTGGTGGCAGCGCACGCACTGGTTGAGGAACACCGCCTCCCCAGCCTTGGCCAGGGTCCCCTCCGCCGGCGATCGGTACGCGGCCTGCTGGTTGGCGACCCATGCGGCGAAATCTTCCTTGGAGAGCGCGATCGCTTCCATGCGCATGTTGGCATGGGAGAGTCCGCAAAATTCGGTGCACTGTCCGGCGTAGATTCCCGGCTCATCGGCTTCGAGTCGCAACGTGTGGACGCGACCCGGTACCGCATCACGCTTGCCGTTCAGCGCCGGGATCCAATAGGAGTGGATGACGTCGCGACTCGTCTCGCGGAGCAACACCTTGGTTCCCACGGGAATCACCAACTGACCGGAGGAAATGATCGGCTGCGTGACTCCCCATTCATTTTGGACGGGATAGTCGTACTCCCACCACCACTGCTGACCGGTCACGTTGATGACGAGTTGCGTGTCATCCGTGCGCGCCAGATCGAAAACCACACGGAAGGTGAACACACCGACCACCGCAAGGATGAGCGCCGGAATGACCGTCAGGGTGATTTCGAGCGCAGGCTTGCCGTGCGTCTGTTCTGGAATCGGCTGTCCGCGATCCTTGTAACGCCAAATCACGTAGACGATCACCACCGACACGATGATGCCGATGATTCCAGCGACGGCAAAGACGGGTTGCTGGAGATCGTCGATCATCTTCGCGTTCGGACCCTTGGGCTGCCACGTGTCCTGCGGCGCATTGGTCGCGCACGACGCCAGGATTGCCGTGGCACCGCCAGCCACCGTCGCCCGCTGGACGAGTCGACGCGCGTTCACACCGAAAACGCTAAGGCTCCCGATCCTTTTGACTCCGAACGTGCCTCGGTGATTCACGGCACCACCACTTCAATCGATTGGTCCTCGACACCGGGCACCGTCAGGGTCAACGGTTCGTCTTGTGCAATTGAAGGTTTGTTGTACGTGACCGTGAGTGCCTGCTCGGCACCCTGCGGAATCAATTGGGTGCAGGTTTCATTCGTCGCCGAGTGACCCTCTTTGGCCGCAGGCTCAGCGGCACCCGTGGCCATGACCGAGCCCAAGGATGCCACCATTCGACGCTCGGCGTCATCGAAATTGCGGAAGATGAACGTGACCGGATTTCCTCTCGGAACACTGACACTGCGTTGCGGTGAATTGAATCCCGTCACCGTGGCTGACAGCATCCCGTCTCGCAGTTCCACGATCGCCAAGGCGTTGGCCCGCAACGACAAGGTCTTCATCGCCTTCTTGTCGAAGTAGTCCGATTTCTCCTCGCCACATTCACGGTGGGAGAAATGATCCTCGGCGGCCGCCTCCGCCAAGTCACTGCGCAAACCTGCGCCCTGACCCGCGATTCCTCCGGCAACTATGCCGACTGCACCAAGAACGCAGATCCCGCTCACGAGTGCGGACTTGAGTGCCGGCCGCAACGCGAAGAGCGAACCAACCAACAACACCAACGACGCCAGGACGATGAATGCCACCGCTCCAGCGCTCTTGGAGATGGCGAGCATGATTCGCGAGAAGGCGAAAATGACGACGCCGAGCCCGAGTGCGGCGATCACCGGAAATTCGATCGGATGCAGGAGGCGTCGGCGCGCCGACTCGTTGTGCGACACGTCTTCGGACGCCGTCTCGCTCCACGACTGCACCATCCATTCGGTGAGCGATGCAAGCAGCACCACGATGCCGAAGATGAAGTACACCCGAGCAACGACCAATCCAAGGACGAGGAGGACGATTCCCGTGACCGATACGAGCGGCCACATCGACGCACGGGTGAGAGCGACGTCACGAGGTTGCACTTCGTCGTCTCCGTCGTTGATCA
>SXPW01000094.1 GCA_005793785.1 Actinomycetota bacterium
CCGATCTCACGATGAGCATGGGAACCCTCGTCAAGGTGTTCGGTTGGTACGACAACGAATGGGGATACTCCAACCGACTCGTGAATCTCACCACGCACATCGGGCGATCGCTCGCTTGACGTCAGATTCGTACCACTGCCTGCCCGAACGAGTGAGCACCCGATGAATTTGCCCGTTCTCGAGGACCTGGGGGACCTTCGCCACAAGCGGGTGCTCGTGCGTACCGATTTCAACGTCCCGATGAGTGGACCCGACGACGCCCGCGTGGTGACCGACGATTTCCGGATTCGTGCGTCGCTTCCCACCATCGAGTGGCTCACCGAACGCGGTGCCACGGTGGTGTGTGCAAGCCATCTCGGACGTCCGAAGGGTACGGTCGTGGCGAAGTATTCCATGTCGCCGGTGCGAGCCCGACTTGCGGACCTGGCTCCGGGTGTCGAACTCCTCGAGAACCTGCGCTTCACACCGGACGAGGAAGCCAACGATGCGAAGTTCGTGGAGCATCTGATCTCGGGAATCGATGCCTACGTCAACGACGCCTTCGGTGCGGCGCACCGCGCGCACGCGTCGGTGGTCGGTCCGCCCAAATACCTTCCCTCCGCCGCAGGACGCCTGATCGAGCACGAAGTGAACGTGCTCGAAAAACTGCGCACCTCGCCGAAACGGCCGTATGTCGCGGTACTGGGAGGCGCAAAAGTAAGCGACAAACTCGGCGTCATCGAGTCGTTGGTGAAGGTCGTCGACCGGTTGGTGATCGGTGGGGGAATGTGCTTCACCTTCCTCGCGGCGCTCGGCCATTCCATCGGCGACTCGCTCTGCGAGCCGGAACAGATCGAACACTGCAAGAAATTGCTCCGCAACAACCCGTCGATCCTCCTGCCCGAGGACATCATCGGTGTCGACGCGGATGGTGTCTATTCCACCTTCGGGCGACGGTTGCCGGATGGAGCCAAAGGAATGGACATCGGCCCGGGAAGTGCGGCGGCCTTCGTGGACGCGATCATGGACGCACGAACCGTGTTCTGGAACGGCCCGATGGGTGTGTTCGAGGATCCGCGTTTCGCCAAGGGAACGCGTACCGTGGCTCAAGCGATGGCCGACACGAAAGCGTTCACCGTGGTTGGTGGTGGTGACTCGGCGGCCGCTCTCGCACAATTCGAACTCGACGACATGGTCGATCACGTGTCAACCGGTGGTGGCGCTTCACTCGAATATCTCGAGTTGGGTGACCTCCCGGGATTGCGAGCTTTGCGGGAGGCACCGAATGCCAAGTGACCGAACGTCGGGTGACCGTACGCCGATCGTGAGCGGAAATTGGAAGATGAACAACAACCACTTCGAAGCCATTCAGTGCGTGCAGAAGCTGGCGTACCTCCTGCAGAAGGACGACTTCGATGCAGTTGAAGTGACGATTCACCCGCCGTTCACCGACTTGCGCAGCATGCAGACGTTGATCGACGCCGACCAGTTGCGGCTGAAACTGGGAGCGCAGAACTGTCACCCCGATGACAAGGGCGCATTCACCGGTGAGATATCCCCCGTGTTCCTCGCCAAGCTCGGTGTGCAGTACGTCATCGTCGGCCACAGCGAACGGCGCGAGTCGTTCGGGGAGAACGACGAGTTCGTCGCACGCAAGGTCGCGGCAGTCCAGAAGCACGGGATGACACCGATTCTTTGCGTTGGAGAAACGTTGGCCGAACGCGAATCAGGTCTCACACTCGACAAAGTGAAGGTGCAGGTGCGTAGTGCGCTGGAAAAGCGGACGAGCGAACAGGTGAAGTCGATGGTGATCGCCTACGAACCCATCTGGGCGATTGGTACGGGCAGGAATGCATCCCCCGAGGATGCGCAGGAGGTCATCGCCGCCATTCGCGAGGAGGTGGCGTCCGTGGTCTCCCGGCCCGCTGCCCAAGCGATACGTCTGCAATATGGGGGCAGTGTCAAGGCGGGAACCATCGCCGACATCATGCGCCAACCCGATATCGACGGCGTGTTGGTGGGCGGCGCCAGCCTCGATCCCACGGAGTTCGCCCGCATCGTGCAGTACCGGCGCCACGCGTTCTGATTTCGCGGGGCATCGCCACGCTGTTGCTTCGTCATGAACGAGGTGCGAACTCCGTCACATTGACGGGATAGGGTGAGATCGTCAAACCTTGGGGGTGACACCCCACCTATTCGACGGGGAGGTCGAATTCATGAAGAGAAACAACAAGGCGATTCGTTTCGCTGCATCGTTGTTCGCGGTCGCGATGATCGCAACGGCATGTGGTGGCGACGATGAAGCCGCGTCGGAGGAGACGCTTGCCGAGGAGCCAGCCGCTGAGCCGGTTTCGTATCCGACGCTTGCCGAATGCGCCGACGTCACTTACGACTACACCTTCACGCCGCCAGCATCGGCCGGCATGACGGTGACCTACGACATTGCCCCTGAGGCGGTCTGGGAAGACGGTTCGGCAATCACCGCCGCCGACTTCAAGGCAACTTGGGAAGCGGCGTTGAACACTCCAGGATCCATCTCGACGGTGGGCTACGACCAAATTGAGTCGGTCGAAGCCGGTTCCAGCGACAAGCAAGTCGTCGTGAACTTCAAGTCGGTTTATGGTCCGTACAAGGGTCTCTTTGGTGGTCTCATCAAGGCAGCCTCCGTGGAGAACGCATCGGACATCTCGGCGGACTTCGCCGATTTCATCGGTTTCTCGGGTCGCCCGTGGAAGATGAAGTCGTGGAGCCCAAGCCAGGTCGTCTACGTTCCCAACGACAAGTACTGGGGAGCCGACAAGGCCGTGGCCAAGCAACTCGTCATGGTGCCGCTGGCAGACAGCGACACCGAGGCGGCAGCGCTCAAGGCCGGCGAAGTCGATTTCGTGTACCCACAATTCTTCGGTGGTATCGAGGAGTCCTTCACGGACCCGAACATCACCCTGAAGAAGGAGTTCGGTGGTGACTACGAAGGCTTCTACTTCCAACAGAAGTGCGGTCCGTTCGCGAACCCCATCTTCCGTGAGGCCTTCTCCAAGTCGATCGACCGTGATGCGTTGTTCCAGCAGATCTACGTTCCACTCGGTGGCGAGTCGCCATTGCAGTGTGGTCCGATCGTGCCTGGTCCGTTCTGCAACGGCGATGAATTTGCCAATTCCTACGACCCGGCCGCTGCCGAAACCCTGCTGACCGAGAACGGTTGGACCAAGGGCGCCGACGGCTACTGGATCGACCCATCCACTGGTGCTGCACCAGACATTCGCTGGATCATCAACACGGGCAACACCCGTCGCGAGAACACCCAGGCCTACCTGATTCCGTTGCTCAATGCAGCCGGTTTCAAGGTGCGCGCAGACAACTGCGACGCAGCCTGCTACTTCCAGCAGCGTCTCCCAGCCCTCGACTACGACATGGCCATGTACATCTCGACCGCTCCGCCGGACCCGGGCTACCTGACCTCGTCGTTCACCTGCGACTTGATTCCGACCACCGCGAACAACAACGTTGGTCAGAACTCGCAGGGATGGTGCAATGCCGAGGCTTCGGACTTGCTCCACAACGCCGACTTCGAGCCGGATGCAGCCAAGCGTGCTGAACTGGTGAAGAGCGCGTTGAAGTTGATGGCCGCCGACAGCGTGATGCTGCCGTTGTTCCAGTTCCCGAAGTCGGGCTTCTGGCGCACGGACAAGGTGGGTGGACCGGTTGATGCCGAGCTTCGCAACTACACCTCGTTCATCAACAACCACTTGTGGACCGATCTCGACGGTGATGGCAAGGTTGTCATCGGCGCCGAGCAGTGGCCGGAGTGCTTGAACCCGGTCACCGAGTGTGCAAACTCTTCGTGGATGGTGTGGACATCGATCAACCAGGTCATGCCTGGTGCGTTCGCCACCACCAACGATGGTGCATACGTGGTCACCAACCTGCTGACGGGCGAACCAACGGTCACCCTGAAGTAAGTACGAACGTCGTTCATTGAACGACACTCGCGCGACGCGCGGGTCTTGCCTTCGGGCGGGGCCCGCGCGTCGTCGTATTTGGAATGCCTCTTCTGGTGACCTTGGTCGTGAAAGGCACTAGTTTTACGGAGTGCTGAGGTACGTCCTGCGTCGACTCGCTTGGGCGGTTCCGACCCTGGTGTTGGTGACGTTCCTGGTGTACGTGGCATTGCGGATCGGCACCAATCCGGTGGAGAGCTACAAACGAATCAACCCTCGCGCCACGCCCGCGAAGATCCAGCAGTACATCGATGTCAACGGCCTCGATCCCAACTACGTGCGGGGGTATTTCCGTTGGTTGGTGAATTTCGTGACGTTGGATTGGCCGAGAAGCATCAAGGGATCACGCGAGGTGTGGCCGCAACTCAAGGATGCTCTCGCGAACACGCTCCGACTCGGCACCGCCGCGAGTGCCGTCGGAATCGTCGCCGGGCTCATGCTGGGAGTGTTCGCGGCACTTCGACCCGGTGGACGGCGGGACGTCGCGGTGAACACCGCCGCTTTCGTCGGTATCTCGATCCCGCCGTACGTATCGGCCATCCTCCTCCAGTTGCTCTTTGCGGTGTACTGGAGTCGTTGGTTCGGTTCGACGTTGTTTCCCACTTCGGGCGTATATCCGCCGGGTCAGATGGGATTCGATCTGGGTTTGATGCTCAAACACATGGTGCTTCCGACCGTGGTGGTGGCCATCCAGATCATCGCCGTGTATTCGCGCTACATGCGCTCCTCGTTGTTGGACGTGTTGAGCAGCGAGTACATGCGAACGGCACGATCGAAGGGAATCAGCGAGCGGCGGGTGTTGTTCAAGCACGGTTTGCGGAATGCTCTGATACCCGTGGTGACCATCGCGGCACTCGACATCGGGTCGATCGTTGGCGGTCTGATCATCACCGAGAACATCTTCAGTTACCCCGGAATGGGGAAGTACTTCTTGTCCGCGTTTGGCGAGGGCGATTTCCCGTTGCTGATGCCGTGGATGGTCATCATCGTGGCATCGATCCTGATCTTCAATCTCGTGGCGGACGTGTCGTACGCCTGGCTCGACCCGAGGATTCGACTTGACTGACGACGTCCTGCTTCCCACGATCTCCCCGCGGAGGATGGCGTTCAATCGCTTCGTCAGTCACCGTGCAGCGGTGGTGAGCGTGTTCATCCTGGCGACGCTGGTCATCTTCGTCGCGCTCTCGCCACTGACCGCTCGTTACGGCGTGAACGACGCGGTTCAGGCACCGCCGAACTACTTCCTGTCACCTCGTGCCAACGCATGGCTCGGGACCGACGACATCGGCCGCGACCTCTACAGTCGACTCATCTACGGCGTTCGAGTGTCGCTCGTCATCGGATTGTTTTCCGCGATCATCTCCGTGGTGATCGGTTGCCTGGTTGGTGCGGTCGCCGGCTTTCGCGGCGGTCGCTTCGACGACATCGTCATGCGAATCACCGACTTGTTCCTGGCCTTCCCGTTCCTCGTCACCCTGCTCGTGATGCGCAACATGCTGGGGGCAATCTCCTGGCTGACGCCGGTCATCGGGAAGTTGTCGTCGGTGAGGTTCATCATCGTCTTGTTCTCCATCTTCGGCTGGATGGGTGTGGCACGAATCGTGCGTGGTCAGGTCCTCGCCCTGAAGGAGCGCGAATTCATCGAGGCGGCGCGCGCGGTTGGGGCTTCGCGTTGGTACATCGTGCGGCGTCACCTGCTCCCGAACTCCATCGGCCCGATCATGGTGGCGCTCACGTTCTCGGTGGTGTCGGCGATCATCGGGGAGTCGACGCTGGCGTTCTTCGGCTACGGACCGCAGGCCGGTGATGGGGCGACCTCACTCGGAATCCTGGTCGGTCAGGCAAAGGGTGCGGTGAACACCGGATTCTGGTGGCTGGCGTTGTTTCCCTGTCTCACGTTGGTGACCATCGCGCTCACCATCAACTTCATCGGTGATGCACTCCGCGACGCCACCGATCCACGCATGCAGAAGGAGGAGTGATGGCTTCGCCGGTGCTGCAAATTCGTGATCTGAAAGTGACGTTCTCCACGCCGCTCGGCCCGCTCGTCGCGGTACGAGGCATCGACCTCGACGTCAGCGCGGGGGAGATGACCGCCGTCGTCGGCGAGTCGGGCTCCGGCAAGTCGGTGAGTTTCCTTGCCGCCATGGGATTGCTCCCGAAGTCGGCAACGGTGGAGGGCTCGGTTGTATTGGACGGTCAGCAGTTGGTCGGCGCGTCCGCGAAGGTGATGCGTTCCATCCGTGGTCGTCTCATGTCGATGATCTTCCAGGATCCACTCTCCGCGCTCAATCCTGTTCACCGAATCGGTGCGCAAATCTCGGAGATGTTGCGTGCACACCAGCACATGACCGAGAAGGCCGCTCGCTCACGCGCCGTCGAATTGCTGGAGATCGTGGGGATTCCACAACCCGGCGACCGTGCGTTGCAGTATCCACACGAGTTTTCCGGTGGGATGCGTCAACGCGTGGTGATCGCGATGGCCATCGCCAATAGTCCGAAGGTGCTCATCGCCGACGAACCAACCACTGCCCTGGATGTCACCGTGCAAGCGCAGATTCTCGAGGTGATCCAGAAGGTGCAGGCGCAATTCGGAACCGCGGTCGTCCTCATCACCCACGATCTCGGCGTGGTGGCCCGCGTGTGCGAGCGGGTCAATGTCATGTACGCGGGACGGGTCGTCGAACGCTCGGGAATCCACGACGTGTTCGACCGTCCGACGCATCCCTACACGCGTGGGCTCCTTGCGTCGTTGCCCCACGCAGGAGCCGATCGGTTGGTACCCATCGTCGGATTTCCGCCCAACATGCTGAAACCACCCTCGGGTTGCGCCTTCCGCACTCGTTGCCTCCACGCCGTCGATGCATGTGGTCACGGAATTCCGGAATTGCAGCCGATCGGCGAGTCGATGACCGCCTGCGTGCGTGCCAAGGAAGTCGGAGTGTCGACATGAGTGTCGACACGACCCCGAGCACGGGCACGGCCCCCTTGTTGAGCGTCAAGGGGCTGGTGAAAGAGTTCCACGTCAAGGCTTCGCGCGGCGTTGGACGCAAGAAGCGGGTCGTGCAAGCCGTCTCCGGGGTGTCCTTCCATGTCGCCCGTGGTGAGACCCTCGGACTGGTCGGCGAGAGCGGATCGGGGAAGACCACGGTTGGACGATGCGTCCTGCGACTCCTCGAGCCAACCGCCGGTGAGGTGTTCTTCGACGGCGTCGATCTCGCGGAGTTGTCGTTCGAGGATCTGCGGATCGTTCGTCGTCGGATGCAGATCGTATTCCAGGACCCCTACGCATCGCTTGATCCGAAGATGACCGTCGGTGCGTCCATCGCCGAGCCGTTGGTGGTGCAGGGGATCGAGGGGGACCACCAGGAGAAGGTGGTGAGCCTGCTCGAGTTGGTCGGGTTGTCGGCAGACCATGCACGTCGGTTTCCGCACGAGTTTTCGGGCGGTCAGCGTCAACGCATCGGGGTTGCGCGTGCGCTCGCCCTCGATCCGGCACTCATCATCCTGGACGAACCGGTGTCGGCCCTGGATGTGAGCATCCAAGCCGGGGTGGTGAACCTCTTCGACGATCTCCAACGGCGCCTCGGTATGTCGTACGTCTTCATTGCCCACGACCTCTCCGTGGTGCGGCACATCGCCGACCGTGTGGCGGTCATGTATCTCGGAAAGATCATGGAGATCGGTCCCGCCGAGCAGGTGTACGAGCGGCCGACGCATCCGTACACCAAGGCCTTGCTGTCGGCCGTACCGCTCCCGAATCCACGGATCGAGCGCACACGGCACCGGATCATGCTCGAGGGTGACGTGCCGTCGCCGGTGAACCCGCCATCTGGTTGCCGATTCCGAACCCGTTGTTGGAAGGCGACGGAGATGTGTGCGATGCAGGAGCCGGAACTCGTGGTGCGTAGCGACGGTCAATTCTCGGCATGTCATCATCCCGAGACGCATTAGCCCGTTCCGGCGCGGAGCGGGTCTCGGTAGGCTGAACCAATGCGTTCGATCATCACGATCATCACGGTGGTAGTCAACGTCGTCTCGATGATCGGCATGGTCGTTGGCGTGCTCCTGCACAGCGGACGCGGAGGCGGTTTGTCGGACATGTTCGGTGGAGGTGGTGCCGCGGCGCTCGGTTCGGCGGCTGCGGAGCGCAACCTCAATCGAATCACCACCGTCCTGGCACTCGTCTGGATTCTGACGGTGACGGCGCTCGGCATTCTGCTGTCGGCGTAGCGAACCCGTGGTTCACCTGGTGGCAATCTCCCGATAGTTTGAGTGTCCACATCACGTCGAAGTGGCGAAATTGGCAGACGCACCAGCTTGAGGGGCTGGCGCTCGAAAGGGCGTGGGGGTTCAAGTCCCCCCTTCGACACCACTTGGCGTTATTCCGCGCCCAGCACCAGCGAGAATGTAGGCACGATGCCGCAATGGAGTGACGTGCGATGAGACGGACGAAGGTGATTGCCACCGTGGGTCCGGCGTCCCTTTCGCCCGAGGTGATCGCTGGACTCGTCGATGCAGGCGCCGACGTGTTGCGTGTCAATTGTTCGCACGTCGACACCGTGGGACTGCGTGACCGGATTCGTCTGATACGCGACGTCCGACCGAACGTGGCGATTCTCATCGATGTGCAGGGACCGAAACTGCGTTACGGCGGAGAACCTCGCGAACTGCGCGACGGCGACACGTGTGAATTCCGATTCGGTGAACTCGGGCTCCCGGAATCGCGAAGCGGCACCGACGGTGGACTGCGACCGGGACAGCGGGTTCTCCTGCACGATGGGCGTATCGAGACGGTGATCGAAGCCATCACCGGCGAGTGGCCCGACGGCACCATCCGCGTACGAGTTGCACACGGTGGCTCGCTACAGAAGAACAAGGGCGTGAACCTGCCGGACACCGAGGTGTCGGGGAGCGTCCTGTCGGACAAGGATCGCGCCGACCTCGAAGTTGCGAAGACCGAGGCGGTCGAATTCGTTGCGGTGTCCTTCGTGCAACGCCCGAGCGACGTCGAAGAGGTGCGCGGAATCCTCGGCCCGACGGCACACGTGATTGCCAAGATCGAGCGCCCGCAGGCGCTCGAACGAATCGACGACATCTGCCGGGTCAGCGACGGAGTGATGGCGGCGAGGGGCGACCTGGGCGTGGAATTGCCGTTCCAGGTGGTGCCGGCAGCCCAACACAAGATTGCACGCAACGCTCTGCGTAACGGTGTCATTTCGATTTGTGCAACGGAAATGCTCGAGTCGATGACCAACGCCTCGCGCGCGACGCGTGCCGAGGTGGCCGACGTCGCGGGTGCCGTCCGTGACGGGTTCGATGCCGTGATGTTGTCCGGCGAGACGGCCGTCGGTGTCAACCCCGTACGCGCCGTCGAAGTGATGACGGCGATCTGCGAAGCCGCCGAGCGTGATGTGAATCTCCCCGCCATCTTCGCCGATGCCAATCCAGCCACCGCGGCAGTGACCGCTGCGGCAAGTTCCTTGGCGAGGCGTATCGGAGCCGATGCATTGTTGTCGCTCACCTACACGGGTCATTCGGCGCGACTCTTGTCGTCGTGCCGTCCGGGCGCAATCATCATTGCAGCGACTCCCAGCGACGCAGCGGCGCGCAAGTTGCGACTCGTCTGGGGGGTGCACCCGGTGGTGGCCGAACGGGACCAGGACGTGGAGGTGGCGATTGGTGCGGCTCTGGCAACGGCTCGCACACGGGACATGGTGCGCCGCGGTGACAAGGTGGTGGTGTGCGCATCTCGTCTCAGTTTGCGATCCGACGCCGACACCATCTGGCTGCACATCGAGCCCTAAGGTACGGATGATGGATACTCCCACGAAAGCCGGCTCGACCACTTCCCGACCCGAGCGCGCCAACTTTCGCTCGTTCCAGGAGTCGACGAAGGAGGACTGGTCGCTGATCATGCGCCACATCGGCGCCACACAGGACATGGTCGCCGACAACGCGCTGTACCTGCTGCGGCGGTTGGAGAGCGATCACGGTGGTTTCCCGGTGACGCGACTCGAACACTCGTTGCAAACGGCGACACGCGCAGAGGCTGACGGTCGCGACGAGGAGTACGTCGTATGCGCCCTGTTGCACGACATTGGTGACACGCTTGCTCCGTTCAACCATCCCTACATCGCCTCGGCGATGGTGAAACCGCTGGTGAGCGAGGCGAATCACTTCATGGTGGCCCAACACGGGATCTTCCAGGGCTACTACTTCTGGCACCACATCGGTCTCGACCAGAACGCGCGGGAAGCGTTCCGGGAATCACCGTATTTCGAGTACACGGAGGAGTTCTGCGCGAAATACGACTCGCCGGCATTCGACCCTGGTTATTCGAGTGCGCCGCTCGAGCATTTCGAACCGATGGTGCGACGGCTCTTCGCCGACCGATCCCGGACGCAGTAGTGGCCACCTGGCGTAATTGGGCCGGGTCGGTGGTGGCGCATCCGAACGTGGTGGCGACACCTTCGTCCGTCGAGGAGTTGCAGGAGATCGTTGCTTCGACGGCGCCCGGTCGTCGAATTCGAATGGCAGGAAGTGGTCACAGTTTCACGCCGATTGCCGCGAGCAACGACGTACTTCTCCTCCCATCGGACTGCGGGAACGGCATCGGCATCGACGGCGTTCGTCGGATTGCGCGGGTGCCCGCCGGCATGGTGTTGCACGAGGTGAATCAACGGCTCCATGCGGCAGGCTTCGCGCTGGCCAACATGGGGGACATTACGGCGCAAACGATGGCGGGTTCGATCTCGACGTCGACCCACGGTACGGGGCTGGCCTTCACCGGCTTGGCCGGTCAGGTGGCGGGCTTCGGCCTCGTGACCGCCGACGGTGGTCACCTCGAGTGCTCGCCGGGTTCCAACGCGGACGTTTTCGAACTGGGGCGGGTGGGCCTCGGTTCGCTCGGGATTCTCACCTACGTCGACATGCACATCGTGGATGCGTTTCGACTCCGTGCGGTGGAGGAGCCCCGCCGTTTGCGCGACGTGTTGGACGGCTTTGATTCGATCGTGGAGGGAAACGACCATTTCGAGTTCTACTGGGTCCCGCACACGAAGTGGGCATTGACCAAGACCAACACCCGTACGCAGGACCATCCACGACCGCGCTCGGCAGCCTCTAAATGGTGGAACAAGACGTTCATGGAGAACTACGCGTTCGGCGCCGTCTGCGCCACGGGTCGATTGATTCCTGCGTTGATTCCCCGTCTCGCCACCGCGTTGCCGTCGTCGGGGCGGCAGGAATTCGTCGAGGACAGTCACGCGGTGTTCGCCACACGACGACTGGTGAAATTCCACGAGATGGAGTACTCGATTCCCCGTGATCGCGTGGTGGAGGCGCTCAATCGAATCGTGGAGATGGTCGAGCGATCGGGGTTGCGGATCAGTTTTCCCGTCGAGGTGCGGGTGACCGGTGCCGACGACGTGCCGCTCTCCACCTCGTACGGTCGCGAATCGGCGTACATCGCCGTGCACATGTACAAGGGAATGGCGTACGAGGACTACTTCCGACGCGTGGAGGAAATCCTGCTGCCAATGGCGGGGCGACCGCACTGGGGAAAGATACACTTTCAAAGTGCTTCCACTCTCCGCGCGCAGTATCCGCGGTTCGACGATTTTCGAACGCTGCGAAACCGGCTCGATCCCGAGGGACGGTTCCTCAACGAGTACGTCCAACGTGTGCTCGGGTTGTAGCGCAATGGTCATTCCGACGGCAGTCGATTCCTGACCTCGTTCGCCCAACTCGGAATTGCCGAGAACCTCGTCACGGCGTTGTCGCGTCGCGGAATCAGCCAGCCGACGGCCATTCAGTCGATGACCATTCCCGATGGTTTGTCCGGCAAGGACGTCTGCGGCAAGGCCCCCACCGGCTCCGGCAAGACCATCGCCTTCGGTCTGGTACTGGTGTCGCGATTGAAGCGGGCCAAGCCGGCCGCACCAACCGGTCTCATCCTCGTACCGACGCGAGAGCTCGCCTCCCAGGTCTGTTCGGAGATGGAGCAGTTGGACGTCGGTCGGCACCTCCGCGCCACGGCGGTCTTCGGCGGCGCGGGATACGGACCGCAACTGCGTCGCATCGGTTCGGCGAGCGTCGTGGTGGCGACCCCAGGACGCTTGGAGGATCTCATCAGTCGGAGGGATATCGACCTGCGCTCCGTGCAGATCGCGGTCCTCGACGAAGCCGATCGTATGGCGGACATGGGATTCCTTCCGGCGGTGAAGAAGATCATGGACCGTTTGCCCGCCAGCCGCCAGGTACTCCTGTTCTCGGCGACGCTCGACGGCGCGGTCTCCGAGCTCATCAGTCGTTACCAGAAGAATCCGATACGACACGACGCGAGCTCACCGGAAACCGAGCCGGACATCGAACACGTCTTCGAGTTGCTGCCCAAGGACAAGCGACTCACCCGCATCGCCGAACTCCTCGATGAACACGCCCAGTTGATCGTCTTTTGCCGCACGAAGCACGCCTCGGATCGCGTCGCGCGTCAGATCGAGGCCGATGATGCGCGTTGCGCAGTGATCCACGGCAATCGAAGTCAGGCCCAGCGCGAGCGGGCTCTCGACGACTTCAAGCGGGGTCGTGCCCGGATTCTGGTTGCCACCGATGTCGCGGCACGTGGCATCCACATCGATGACGTACCGTGCGTGGTGCATTGGGATCCGCCGGATGACCCGAAGGACTACGTGCACCGATCGGGCCGTACGGGACGTGCCGGAGCGAGAGGTGTCGTCGTGTCGTTCGTCGACCCGTCGCAGCGACGCTCCGTCGTGCGGGACATGCGCAGCATCGGTATCGA
>SXPW01000011.1 GCA_005793785.1 Actinomycetota bacterium
GGCAATTCACTCGCCTCGTTGATGCGCAATACACGCGGGCAGCCGATCTCGCGTGCGAGGCGCTCGAGGGCCAGCGTGTTGCTCGAGTTGGCCGATCCGATGACGACCATCACGTCGACCTCCTGGGCGATCTTGGTGAGCGACGCCTGTCGATTGGTGGTCGCGAAACACAGGTCGCTGCGACCCGGAGTCCACACGTCGGGAAAACGCTCCGTCACCGCCGTCGCAACGCCCTCCCACTCGCGGTGCGAGAGCGTGGTTTGGGCGAGGAGTGCAACGGGCTCGGCAAAGTTGGGAAGGGCCGCCACTTCGTCGAGTGTCTCTACGCGCGAAATGGCGTCCGGTGCAACGGCCATCGTGCCGACGGCCTCCTCGTGGCCTTCATGACCGACGTAGACGATGCGGTATCCCTTGCCGGCGCGCGTGCGCACCTCATGGTGCACCTTGGTGACGAGTGGGCACACCGAATCGACCATGTAACTGCCGCGTTCGCGGGCGGTGCTCACCACGTCGGGCGCCGAGCCGTGTGCCGACAACATGATTGGTCTGCCGACGGGCACCACACTGACGTCATCGACGAAGATGACTCCACGCTCGGTGAATCGCTCGACCACGATCCGGTTGTGGACGATCTCGTGGTAGCAGTACACGGGTGCCTCGAACGTGCGCACCATCCAGGCGAGCGCCTTGATCGCCATCTCCACACCTGCGCAGAATCCCCGTGGCGCGGCGAGCAGCACCTTGTCGACCTTCATGCGTGAGAACAACGGTACCGTTCGACGTCGTCGGTAGCGTGAACGAAGTGACGAGTGCCGACGCCCGCAAGAGCGTCGTCATCGTCGGTCGCCCGAACGTGGGAAAGAGCACGCTCTTCAACCGCTTCGTCGGTGAACAAGCCGCCATCGTCGAGGACCAGCCGGGTGTGACTCGCGACCGGCACACCCGCGAAGTGGAGTGGTGCGGGTACCACTTCGACATCGTCGACACCGGCGGATGGATGCCCGGTGGATCTGCGCTCGATTCCAAGGTGAGTCGCCAGGTCGAGGCAGCGGCGCGCACGGCCGACATCGTGATCTTCCTCGTGGATGCGACGGCTGGACTGAACGACGACGACGAGTCGATCGCCGCGTGGCTTCGCGCGACGGGCCGGCCGATCCTGTTGGTCGCCAACAAGGTTGACGGACCCGGAGTGGAGACCGATCTCTGGCAGTTCCTCAGTTTGGGTCTGGGCGATGCAGTTCCCGTGTCGGCGATCCACGGACGCAAGTCGGGTGATCTCCTCGATGTAATCGTCGATCAGTTGGAGCTCGAGGTCGACGAGGGCACCGAGACGGCCGGCTTCGTGCGCGATCCGCAGACCAAGGAACCGCGTGTCGCCATCGTCGGTCGCCCGAACGTGGGCAAGAGCACCGTGTTCAATCGCCTGGTGGGAGAGGAACGTTCCATCGTCCACGACATGGCGGGCACCACCCGGGATGCCGTCGACACCCGCGTGGAAACCGCGGATGGACCGGTCATCTTCGTGGATACGGCTGGTATGCGACGACGCAGCAAGGTGGAAGCCGGCACCGAGTACTACTCGATCATCCGCGCATTGCGCGCCGTGGACGAGAGTGACATCGCCCTCCTCGTGATTGACGCCACCGAGGGTGTCACGAGTCAGGACCAGCGACTCGCCGAACGCATCGATGCGAGCGGGTGCCCGATCGTGCTCGTGCTCAACAAGTGGGAGATGCTCGACGCAGAGCGACGCGAGGTGGTGGAGATCGAACTACGTCGGCGGCTGTACTTCATCGGTGATTCACCGATCGTCCGTCTTTCGGCGCTCACCGGCAAGAACGTGCACCGCTTGCAGCCGCTCCTGACGGAAGCCATCACCAACTACCACAAACGGGTGCCAACCCGCGATGTCAATCGCGTGCTGGCCGCCGCGCAACAGCAACAACCGGCCGGACAGGGCGCCCGCGTCCTGTACGCGCTGCAAGGAGCCGTCGATCCGCCGACGTTCACCCTGTTCGTCAACCGTGAATTGCCGCAAACGTACTTGCGCTACCTCGAGCGAGCGATTCGTGAGGCGTTCGAGTTCGGTTCGACCCCCATCAAGTTGCGCGTGCGTCAGCGCTCCGAACAGAATTAGACGTCATGACGGTGTCGATCTGACGGTGTTGCTCTGACGGGGTTGGAGGGTTAGCGATGCCGTGGTGCGAACCGTGTTCGCGTTACTTCGCTCCATCGGCCATGACCACCGACGGCGCGTGTCCGGCATGTGGCAAGCCGATCGATGCACCGTTGCGCCGTCGATCGTCCGAGGCGCCGACGTTGCGCGACCTGTCGGAGATGAGCGGCGAGCGAGCCCCGTGGCACTTCAAACTGCTGATGGCAGCACTCGTGGCGTACCTCGGCTGGCGCATCATCGCGCCGTTTGTAGACTGACCAAGCCGTAGCTACGGGCTGTGGCGCAGCTTGGTTAGCGCGCTTGTCTGGGGGACAAGAGGTCGGGAGTTCAAATCTCCCCAGCCCGACGATGTGCGGGCGCTTCGTTGCCACGACCGCGCCGGAGCAACTGGCGTTGCTCTTCGATGCCGTGTTGTCTGACCCATTCTCGGCACGCTGGACCCCCAACTACAACGTCGCGCCAACGACGAGCATCCTGATGCTGACCGATACGTCCATGAACGGAGTCGAGCCGACGGAGACGGCGGACGAAGCACGGCGGGTTCTGCAGCGCGCGCACTGGGGCCTCTTGCCGTCGTGGTCGAAGGATCGGAGTCGGGCCGCCAGCATGATCAATGCCCGCAGCGAGACGTTGACCGAGAAGCCGAGCTTCAAACCATTGCTCGCCGCCCATCGTTGCGTCGTGCCGGTGGATGGCTACTACGAGTGGCGCACGACGGGAGTCGATCCGAAGGTGAAACAACCCAAGCAGCCGTACTACATTCGCGCTTCTGATTCGGCACCGATTGCGATCGCCGGTTTGTGGACCACGTGGCGCGACCCGGCGCTCGAGGGGGAAGTCGTGCGCAGTTGCAGTCTCATCACCACGTCCCCGAACGCGACGCTCGCCGCAATCCATGATCGAATGCCTTGCGTGTTGGATTCCGACGACATCGACGAATGGCTGTGCGCCGATCAGCCACCACTGCACCTTCTGCGTACCGCCGCCGACGATCGGCTTGTCGGCGTCACGGTGAGCACGGCGGTGAACAACGTCCGCAACAAGGGTGCGGAGTTGATCGTGCCGACGACGACGACGTTGTTCTAACCCGTTACACCGCGCCAGACACCCCGTCGACGCGCAATTGCGCGGCGAGGCGGGCGGCGGCCTCGGCAAGTCGCTCGGCGGGGACGTTCTGTTGCTGGTTGGAAAAGTCGAGATCCGACATCTGGTTGGCGGGTATGCAATGAAGATGAACGTGGTTGACCTCGAAACCGGCGATCACCATGCCGACACGGTCCGATCCGAAGGCGGTGCGTTGTGCAAGGGCGACGCGGCGGGCGACTTCAAAGACGTGGGCGTTCAGTGATGCGGACATGTCCATCCAGTGATTGATCGGTTCGCGGGGAACGACGAGGGCGTGACCCGTGGTGATCGGAGCGATGGTCATGAAGACGACGCATCGTTCGTCGCGGAGTGCGAAGTGTCCGGGTAGTTCGCCGGCGATGATTCGGGTGAACAATGAGGTCATGTCGAGCGACGATAGTCCAGCGCCAATCGGTTGCGAAGTAGCCTTCGCCACGATGGCGAACAAATTCGCGACGTGGCCGAACGTGGTGACGCTGGCACGCCTCGGGTGTCTGCCGCTGTTTCTCTGGTTGTTGTTCGGGAGGAACGACCGCGAATGGGCGGCCTACCTGCTCGGAGTATTGGGCACGACGGATTGGATCGACGGTTGGTTGGCGCGCCGTTTGCACCAGCGCAGCGAGTTCGGTGCCGTGTTCGACCCGGCGGTGGATCGACTGCTCTTCATCGTGGGCGTCGGCTCGATCGTCATCGACGGCGCTGTTCCGGCATGGTTCGGCCTCGCCGTGGTCGTTCGAGAGGTGTTCATCGCCGTCCTGATGCTCGGTGGAACCGCCCTCGGCATGGCGCGTTTCCCGGTGAATCAGTGGGGGAAGAACTACACCTTCGCGCTCATGATTGCGTTTCCGTTGTTGCTCGTCGGCAGTAGCGACGCCGGGTGGGCCCTTGGTGCTCGGAATGCAGGATGGGCGATCGGTGTGCCGGGTCTCGTCATCTGTTACGCGACCGCAGTTGCGTACGTGCCGCAGGTGATTCGGGGAGTGCGAACGGCACGAAACGGTCCCAGCACCGCGAACGACGTCTCAACCTGAGGCTACGGTTGAGGGTATGTTGATTCCCGAACACCTCCAGTACACGGCGCAACACGAGTGGGTGCAGTTCAACGGTTCTGTCGCCCGAATCGGAATCACCGACTACGCCCAGGATGCACTCGGGGACGTGGTCTTCGTCGGTGTTCCCACCGTTGGTGCAGTCGTGTCGGCGGATCAGTCGTTCACCGAAGTGGAGAGCACCAAGAGCGTCTCCGACATCTATGCGCCCGTCGCAGGAACGATCACCGCAGTGAACGCCCAGCTCTCCGACCAGCCCGAATTGCTCAACCAAGACCCCTACGGCGCGGGTTGGATTTGTGAAATCACCGTGCAGGGTGAGCCGCCACGGCTGCTCGACGCTGCGGCGTATTCGGCGCTGCTCAACGGGTAGCCGTGCAATACGTCTTCTGCAACCAGTGCGGACATCGCAACCCGCCGTCGTCGACGTTTTGTTCGTCGTGCGGGGCGGTGCTCGACAAGCCGAGCCTGCGTACCGGCGTCCTCCCCAAGACCGACCCGCTGCTCGACGGCATCTACGACGACGACAACGCCGTGGTGCGGGAAGGCGACATTCGGCCGGGCGAGGTGATGTTGGTGGTCCGCCAGGGACCGGAGATCGGCACCCGCTACTCGTTGGAGGGCGATCAGGTCAGCGTGGGCCGTGTCCCGGACAACGACATCCAGCTCGACGACTTCACGGTCTCGCGACAGCACGCCGTCTTCGTTCAACAGGGCGGGGCGTGGCTGGTGCGCGATCTCGGATCGCTGAACGGTACGTACGTGAACAACCGGCGTGTCGATGAGTCGGTCGTCGAGCACGGCGACGCGCTGCAAATCGGTCGATTCCATCTCGTCGCGTTCTTTGGGTGAGCGTGGTGTCCGAAAACTATTACTCGATCGGTGAGGTGCTGGCGGTGCTGGCGGAAGAATTCCCCGACGTCACCATCTCGAAGATCCGATTTCTGGAGAGCCAAGGCCTCATCAATCCCGAACGCACCAGCGCCGGTTATCGAAAGTTCACCAAGGGCGAGGTCGATCGGCTGCGCTTCATCCTGCGTGAGCAGAAGGACAACTTCCTTCCACTGCGAGTGATTCGCGATCGGCTGGAGGGGGAGACGAGCGATGGACTCCTCCGACCCGAGGACGTCACCGATCCGAGCATGCCACGCGGTATTCGTGTTCCATCAGCGGGTCATCCAACCAATCGCAGTCCCGCCGATCGAGCGTCCACCGATCGCGCGGTGGGCGCGCCGATTGTCGGTCGACCACCGCTTCGCAAGCGACCGGAGCGACTCACGCGAGCCGACGTACTGGAGGCCACGGGAGTTTCCGACGACGTTCTAAGGACGTTGGAGAAGATGAAGTTCGTCCGACCGTTGATGGTGGGTACCGAGCCGTACTATGACGAGACAGACCGTGACATCGTGCACCTGGCCGGTCGGTTGGCGGCGTTCGGAATCGATCCGCGAAGTTTGATGGCGTGGAGATTGTCCGCCGAGCGCGAAGCCGACGTGTTCGAGCCGCTCGTGCGAGCCGAGCTGTCGCGTCGCGGAACGGAGTCGGGCAAGAGCGCGGACGCGCGAACCTCGGACGCCATGAAGTTGCTCGACGACTTGATCGCACTCGGTGAGGAACTTCGCACTGCGCTGCTGATAAACGTCACCAAAACGTTGCGCAACCACGCCTGAGCCATTGCTACGCTGACGCCATGAACGCCAGCGAGTCCGTCGAACTTGAATTGCTCGGCGTAAAAATCGAGGCACCGGCGAACGTTCCGCTGATGCAATTGCGTGAGACGTCCGGAGAGCGTCGCACACTCAGCATCTACATCGGCGCGTCGGAGTACATGGCCATCGACCACGTGATGCAGGGACGCGTACCGACCCGACCACTCACCCACGACCTGCTGGTGAACGTGTTCGAGGATCTCGGAGCGCATTTGCGCCGAGTGGTCATCACCGAGATGCGCGAACATACGTACTTCGCCGAGATCGAACTGCTCCACCAGGGTCAGACCCACGTCATTTCCTGTCGACCATCTGACGCGGTGGCCCTCGCCATACGTGCAGAGATACCCATCGCGGCAAGCACCACCTTGCTCAGCGAAGTGGGGGTGGTCGAGTCCGACGACGACGATTCCGAGGAGATCATGGTGGAGTTTCGGGACTTCATCGACAACATCAACCCCGAGGACTTTCAAAAGCAGTAGGTCGGTTGTAGGCGGGGCATCGTCCGCCGTAGCGTGGCTGTCCTCATGACAGCGGAGCGAGTGAGCCAGTTCGATTCGTCGCGTACGTACAGCGGCACCCATGCAGCGAGCATCGTCGGGATCTCGTACCGTCAGTTGGACTACTGGGCCCGTACCGACCTGGTGCGGCCGTCCGCCGCCGACGCATCCGGCAGCGGGACGCGCCGGGAGTACGTGTACCGCGACCTGTTGGAGTTGAAGGTCATCAAGAACCTGCTCGATGCAGGAATCAAATTGGAATCCGTGCGCAACGTGTTCAACTACCTTCGTCGCCACGTCACCACCGACGTCGCATCCGCGCACGTGGTCATCAGTGGTCAGAGCGTCGTGCTCTGTGACGGCGACCACCTGATCGATGCCGTCCGGAATGGTCAGGGTGTGCTCAACGTCCTGCCACTCGGCAACGTGAAGCAGGAACTCGACGCCAGCATCGTCGAGTTGAAGCGCCGTGAACGCGACGCCGAGGTCGGCGTCGGCAAACGCAGCATCGCCAGGTAGTTCGATGACGGTCGACCGCCGGTCGCCACTCGATGCCCTCCACCGCGAACTCGGCGCAAAAATGGTGCCGTTCGGTGGCTGGGAGATGCCGCTTTCGTATCCGTCGGGAACCATCGCCGAGCACATGGCGTGCCGCAACGATGCGGCGGTGTTCGACGTCTCCCATCTGGGCACCGTTCGTGTGGAGGGGGCCGACGCGCTCCAACGACTGCAACGGGCGTTCACCAACGACTTACGCAAGATTTCACCCGGACGAGCCCAGTACACGCACGCCTGCAACGAACGCGGGGGAGTGAACGACGACATCATCGTGTGGTGGCTGTCCGAGGACGTCTTCGACGTCATGCCGAACGCCTCGAATACGGAGCGTGTCCGAGATGTCGTCGGAGGAGCGGATACCACGAGTGAGCGAGCCATTCTCGCGGTACAGGGTCCGCGAGCGCGAGAACGTGTTGCCACCATCTCGCAGGATGCGGCGAACGTGAAACGATTCCGGGTTGCGCGCGTCACGATGCTCGGCGCCGATTGTGTCGTCGCCGGAACGGGTTACACCGGTGAAGACGGCCTGGAGTTGGCGGTACCCGTCGAACACTCGGAACGAATCGCGCGCGCAATCATCGGTGCCGGCGTGACCGTTGCGGGACTTGGCGCACGCGACACCCTGCGCTTGGAGGCCGGTCTCCCATTGCACGGGCACGAACTCTCGCCCGACATCACCACGCTCGAAGCCAATCTCGGCTGGGTCATCGGCTGGGACAAAGGTGACTTTCGTGGACGAACCGTTCTAGAAGAACAACGCAATCGTGGTCCAGGTCGCCGTTTGTGCGGCATTCGCACGGCTGGACGACGTCCGCCCCGCGACGGGGCTCGTGTCCTGGTGGATGGTGTGGACGTGGGCGTCGTCACAAGCGGCAACTTCTCGCCGGTGTTGGGTACGGGGATTGCCTTCGCCTTGATCGAGGCCGATCACGGAGCCATCGGTCAGGCGGTTGAGGTGCGGGTTCGCGACAGCGTGCTGAGTGGCGAGGTGGTGACTACACCGTTCGTTGCGGCGTCGAAGTAGGCGCTTGATCCGACGACGACTTGGGCACCAGGTTGGACATCGCCTTACCGGCGAGTGAGGGCAGGAAGCCCATCAACGAACCGGCCTGGTCGGCCACTCCGGCGATTCGTCGGATTGGTTCCTCGACGTCGTCGAGCAGCCGGTTGACACGCGATGCCGCCTGATTGAGGTTGTCCATCGTGGCCCCGAAGTTCTCGAGTGCGAGGATCAGCGCATCGACGGTGCGGCGGCCCTGCTCGGCCAGCTTCACGCCCTCGGTGACCGGGTCGATCGTGCGCAGGAGTGCCAGGAGATCGGTGACGATTTTCTGGACGTCGAGTGGTGGTGGCGTTGGGTTCGACACGCCTCAACGGTAGTCGTTGGTGGCCAATGCCTCGAGCGGCTCGCATGAACAGATCAAATTGCGATCACCGTGTGCGGCGTCGATTCGCGACACCGGCGGAAAATATCCGCGGGTTCGTAGCGACGCGATCGGGTAGAGGGCCTCCGAACGCGAATACGGACGAGTCCATTCACCAACGACGTCCTCGACCGTGTGTGGCGCGTTGCGCAGCGGGGAATCCTCGATGCTCCACTCCCCGGACTCGACTCGGGCAATCTCGGCCCGAATCGCGATCATCGCATCGCAGAATCGATCGAGTTCTTGGAGCGACTCGCTCTCGGTCGGCTCGACCATGAGCGTTCCTCCGACGGGGAAACTCATCGTCGGCGCATGGAAGGCGTAGTCCATGAGTCGCTTGGCGATGTCGTCGACGCTCACACCCGTGCGCTTGGTGATGTCACGAATGTCGAGGATGCACTCGTGGGCGACGAGTCCGTCGCGACCCGAGTACAGCGTCGGATAATGATCGCGCAGACGTCGCGCTACGTAGTTGGCGTTCACGATGGCCTGCTCGGTGGCGCGGCGCAAGCCGTCGGGACCCATGAGGCGCACGTAGACCCACGAGATCGGCAGGATGCTCGCCGAACCGAACGGCGCCGCCGACACCGCGCCCACCGCACTCCGGGTACGCCCGAGTGGATCTCCCGGTAGGAATTCGGCGAGGTGCGCCCGAA
>SXPW01000095.1 GCA_005793785.1 Actinomycetota bacterium
ACCCTCACCGTGCAGAACTACGTCCGTATGTACGAAAAACTCGCGGGCATGACGGGCACCGCCCAAACCGAAGCCGCCGAACTCATGAATACCTACGGTCTCAACGTGGTGCCGATTCCCACGAACAAGCAGATGGTGCGCGAGGATGCCGCGGACCTCATCTACAAGTCGGAGGACGCAAAGTTCAAGGCGGTCGTCGAGGACATCGTCAGCCGCCACGAAACCGGTCAACCGGTGTTGGTCGGCACCGTCAGTGTCGAGAAGAGCGAGTTGCTCTCCCGCAAACTGCAGCAACGTGGAGTCAAACACGAGGTGTTGAACGCCAAGCAGCACACTCGCGAAGCCACGATCGTCGCACAGGCCGGGCGAATCGGCTCCGTTACCGTCGCCACCAACATGGCCGGTCGCGGCGTCGACATCCTCCTCGGCGGCAACCCGGAAGGCATGGCCCGGGCCCAGGTGTTGAAGGAGGGTCACCATCCCGACACGTTGCTCGACGAGTTCGCGCTGCCCGTGGCGCTGGAGGAAATGCCGCTCGATTACATCACCGCTCGCCGCAAGGCACATGAACGCCTGACCCAACTGGTCGGCGAGTACTCCGCAACCTGTGAGGCGGACGGCGCGAAGGTGCGCGCACTCGGGGGACTGTACGTGCTCGGCACCGAACGCCACGAGAGCCGGCGCATCGACAACCAGTTGCGCGGTCGCGCCGGTCGACAGGGTGATCCGGGAGCGAGTCGCTTCTACCTCAGTCTCGACGACGAACTCATGCGCCTGTTCGCCACCGGAGCATTGAGTTGGGTGATGGGTCGCGCGTTACCGGACGACGAGGCCATCGAAGCCAAGATGGTCACCAAGGCCATCGAACGCGCGCAGACCACGGTCGAGCAACGCAACGCCGAGATTCGCAAGAACGTCCTCAAGTACGACGAGGTGATGAACGAGCAGCGCAAGATCATCTACCAACGTCGCGATCAGATTCTCTCCGGCAGCGACTTGAAGGCCGCGGCCATGGAGTACCTCGCCGAGGCGGTCGACTCCTTGATTGGTGCGCACTGCGTCTCGGAAGCCGACGATGAATGGGATGTCTCCGGTTTGGTCATCGAACTCACGTCGTTCTGGCCGCACCGTCTCACCGTCGAGACGTTGTCGGCGTGTTCGTCGACCGACGAGATGTACGACATGGTGATGGCCGACGCGTCCACCTACTATGCGCAACGCGAGTCCGAGCTGGGCGCCGCCACGATGCGCGAAATAGAGCGTCAGGTCATGTTGCGAATCATCGATCAACGTTGGCGCGAACATCTGGAGGAAATGGACTACCTGCAGGAAGGCATCAACCTGCGCGCTATGGGACAGAAGGATCCGCTGACCGAGTGGCAACGCGAAGGCTTCGAGATGTTCGGAGCACTCATGAAGGGCATCGCACAAGACTTCGTCAAGTACGTCATGCACGTGCAGGTGGTGCGCAACGACCCGACGGCCGCACAGGTACAGGCGGTGCAGAACGTACGAACCTCCGGCCCGGACGACGGTGCGACCGCCGGCCGAAACGCCCCACGATCGACGCCGAGCGCACCCGCTTCACCGACTGCACAGGGTCAAGGTGCGCCGACCAAACCGACCACCGTCGTGAAACGAGCCGACGACTGGACGACGACGCCGCGCAACGCTCCGTGCCCGTGTGGATCGGGCAAGAAATACAAGCAGTGCCACGGCAAGGCGGCGTAGGCCACCTCGGCTTTTACTCATGCGTGACTTCACCACCGACATTTCCGATGTGTCACGTCGCGTGGCGGAGGCCAAGTCGTACCTCAAGATCGACCAACTTCGTCAACGGCTCGTCGAACTCGAGTCCGAGGTTGCCAAGCCCGACTTGTGGAACGATCAGGAACACGCCAAACGGGTGAACAGCGAGTACGCCTCGGTGAAGGGCGACCTCACGGAGTTCGACCTCATCAACCAGATCGTCGACGACGTGCAGGTGTTGCACGAGATGGCCCGCGAGGTCGACGATGCCTCGCAGGAACCGGAGATCGAACAGGGCATTTCGCGCGCACGGATCGCGCTCGACGAGGTCGAACTTCGCAGTCTCTTCATCGGGGAGCATGACGAGGCCGACGCGATCGTCCAGATCAACGCCAAGGATGGTGGCATCGACGCCCAGGACTGGAGCGCCATGTTGTTGCGCATGTACACACGCTGGGCCGAGCGACGCAACTTCGCCGTGGAAATAGGTGACGTCTCCGACGGCACGGAGGCAGGCATCCTCTCTGCCGACTTCACGGTGCGTGGACGGTTCGCCTACGGCAACCTGACGAGCGAGCGCGGCACGCACCGACTCGTGCGCATCAGCCCGTTCGACAACCAGGGCCGCCGGCAGACGAGCTTTGCCACCGTGCAAGTGTGGCCGGTGCTCGAGGAGGTCGACGTCGAGATCAACGATGCGGACATCGACATGGAGGTGTACCGCGCGTCGGGTGCCGGCGGACAGCACGTGAACAAGACGTCGTCGGCGGTGCGACTCATCCATCGACCGACCGGTCTCGTCTCGGCGTCACAGCAGGAGCGCAGCCAGCTACAAAATCGTGAGAACGCCCTGAAGAAGTTGAAGACGATGGTGGCCGCCCGCATCGTCGAGGAGCGCGAGGCGGAACTCGCGCGCATCGCCGGCAAACAGGCGACCGTCGGCTGGGGTACGCAAATTCGCTCGTACGTCCTGCAGCCGTACCAGATGGTGAAGGACCTTCGCACCGATGTGGAGTCGGGTAACGTCACGGCGGTGCTCGACGGCGACCTCGACGATTTCATGGAGGGGTACCTGCGTTGGCGACGCACGGAGGCCGGTCAATAGTGATCAAACTCGAGGGCGTTACGAAGATCTACGGCCAGGACACCTTGGCGGTCGACGACGTGTCGTTCGATGTCAACAAGGGTGACTTCGTCTTCCTGGTCGGGCCGTCGGGCTCGGGCAAGTCCACGTTGCTGCGCCTCATGAGCAGGGAGGAGGTGGCGACGGAGGGAGACGTCTGGGTGGCCGGTCGCAACGTGTGCGAGATGCAGCCGTCACGAGTGCCGTTCCTTCGTCGTTCGCTCGGCAATATCTTCCAGGACTACAAGTTGTTGCTGAACAAGACGGTGTTCGAGAACGTGGCATTCGCCCTCGAGGTGATCGGCAAGCCGCGTCATGTGATCAGGGAGCAGGTGCCGTTCGTGCTCGAACTCGTCGGACTGGCCGACAAGGGTGAACGGTTCCCCAACCAGTTGTCCGGCGGCGAACAACAACGCGTCTCGATCGCCCGCGCCTTCGTGAACCGTCCGCTCATCATGTTGGCCGACGAACCGACGGGCAACCTCGATCCGGCGACGAGCGAGGGAATCATGGCGTTGTTGCAGGCCATCAACGAAACCGGAACCACCGTGGTGATGGCCACCCACGACCACCGCGTGGTCAATGCCATGCGTCGCCGCGTGATTCAGTTGGACCGCGGTCTCGTCGTTCGCGATCAAGAGCGCGGGGTGTACGAATAATGATTGCCCGCATCGAATACGCGTTGCGCGAGACCTGGGCCAGTTTCCGTCGCAATCTCACGCTCACGATGGCGGCGGTGCTGACGTCGGCGATTGCGTTGTTGTTGGTTGGTGCAACCTTCCTCATCCAACGTGCCTTCGAAAACTTGCTCGTGCAGTGGCGGGGCGACGTGGCGATGATCGTCTTCGTGCGTAGCGACGCATCACCGGAGCAGGTGGCGCTCATCGACGGTACGTTGCGCGCGGCCCCGAGCGTCATCGACGTGGACAAACTCCGCTATCTCGACAAGGCGGAGAGTTACGCCGAAGCCCAGCGCATCTTCGTCGGTGATCCGGTCACATTGAGCCTGCTGACTCCCGAGACGATTCCCACGCAGTTCAAGGTGGTGCCGCTCACCCAGGACACCGACCTCGTGCGCAGTCTCGCCGACCAGTACCGCACGCTCCCGGGAGTGGAGGCGGTTGCCCTCGCCGAGGACGAGTTCGAGGTGATCTCGACGTTGTCGAGTTTCGTCCGCAACGTGACGCTCATCATGTCGATGGTGTTGCTCATCGTTGCCGTCGGACTCATCTGGAACACCATTCGTACGGCGATGTTCGCCCGTCGTCGCGAGATCGAAGTGATGAAACTCGTCGGCGCAACGAACTGGTTCATTCGGATTCCGTTCATGCTCGAGGGTTTGCTCCAGGGTCTCATCGGCGGAGTGGTGTCGTGCGTGGGCGTTTGGGCCCTCAACGGAGCGTGGAGCAGCGGTGTTGCGGCGTTCAAGCCGGGCACCGGCATCTCGAGTCTCGTCGTGCCCAGCGGGTACCTCTCCGGAGTCATGGTGGTCTTGCTGTTGCTCGGCGCTGCCATCGGCGCCATCGGATCCGCGATCGCCGCCTCGCGATTCCTCGACGTGTAGGTCGACGAGCTCGGCTGGTAGACACGTGACCATGCCCGAGTTCATCGAGATCCGCTACGAAGTTGCCGATTCCATTGCGACCGTCACGCTGGATCGCCCGGACAAGATGAACGCCTTCACCGGCGTCATGATGCGCGAAATGCTCGACGTGTTCGACCTCATCGATGCCGACGACGACGTTCGTGCCGTCATCGTCACGGGAGAGGGCAGGGCGTTTTGTGCAGGCGCCGACTTGTCGCGTGGTGCGAAGACGTTCGACGACGGCGATTGGTCGCAACCGAATGACGACCGCATTCGACGTGACGGCGGCGGACAAGTGACCCTACGAATCTTCGAGTGCAAGAAGCCCGTCATCGCCGCCATCAACGGAGCAGCGGTGGGAATCGGCGCGACGATGACCCTGCCCATGGACGTGCGGCTCGCCTCGAGCACGGCACGGATCGGATTCGTGTTCACGCGACGCGGAATCGTGCCCGAGGCTTGTTCGTCGTGGTTCCTGCCCCGAGTGGTGGGCATCTCGCGGGCTGCCGAGTGGGTCTACACGGGCCGCCTGCTTTCCGCCGACGAGGCGTTGGTCGGTGGTTTGGTCCGTTCGATTCACCCACCGGACGAATTGCTGTCGGTGGCTCGCGGACTGGCCAGGGAGATAGCGGAGAACACTTCGGGAGTGTCGGTGGCGTTATCGCGTCAGATGTTGTGGCGCATGCTGGGAGCCGACCATCCGATGGCGGCACATCGCGCCGACTCCCGCGGAATTCAACTGCGGGGGAGGAGTGCCGATGCCCACGAAGGAGTCGTGAGTTTCCTCGAGAAGCGTCCCGCGCGTTTCACCGACTCGGTATCGGGCTCGCTCCCGGACATCTTCCCGGACTGGGACGATCCGCAGTTTTCGTGAGCGACGTGTCCCGCGAAAATCACGGAAGCAGTCCAACGTCGACGCTCTTTGATCGTGTGGGCGGACTCGACTTCTTCGAGCGGCTCGCCGCACGTTTCTATGTCGGCGTGCGCAGTGACCCGGTGTTGCTCGCCCTCTATCCGCAACCCGACGATCTCGATTCGGCACGGTGGCGACTCGCCTCGTTTCTCGCCCAGTATTGGGGTGGGCCGACGACGTATTCCGACGAGCGCGGACATCCGCGTTTGAGGATGCGTCACGCCACCTTCCCCATCGATGAAGCGATGCGCGACCGTTGGCTCGCACACATGGCCGCGGCGCTCGAAGGTTGCGACCTACCCGGGACCGTATCGGCCGACGATGCCCGCATCATTCGCGGGGAGATGGGCGACTACTTTTTCCGAGCCGCGGATCACCTGCGCAACGTGTAGCACGCCACCGCACTTGCGGCGGCGACATTCAACGAATCGATGCCGTCCTGCATCTCGATTCGTACCCGCAGCGCGCACGCTGCGAGCACTTCGTTGGGCAGTCCGTCGCGCTCGGAACCGAGCACTACGAGGCGACGTTCGTTGCCGAGTTGAACGTCGCGCAAGGGCTGCGCGTCGGCGCTCGGCGTGAGTGCGATGGTGACGACACCCGCATCGGCCGCCTCGCGTACGAATCCGGCGGTGTCATCGACGCGGGCGTGAGGCACGTGGAACGCGTTACCCATCGATACTCGCAACGCTCGGCGGGCGAGCGGATCGGCGCTGTTGTCATCCAGGAAGAGCGCATCCCAGCCGAGCGCGGCCATGTTGCGGGCGATCGACCCGATGTTCACGGGATTGTCGACGTTGTCCGCGAAAATCCCGAATCGAAAGCGCCGCATCAACGTTCGTGTGTCAGTCGGCTCGGGTCGTTTGAAGAGCGAAATGACCTCGAGCGGTACACCGAGTCCCGTGACGTTGCGACGAAGTTCCTCGCTGGCGAGGAACGAATAGCGCTCGTAGTCGGGTGCAAACTCGGCGAGGCGTTGTTCGCCCTTCTCGCTGCACAACACCGCCACGGGCTCGCACCCGGCCGCGAGTGCCCGTTCGGTGACGAGGTCGCCCTCCGCGATGAACAGCGGCCCACCGTTGCGCCGCTGGATGACGCCCATGAGGCGACGTTCGCGAAAACGGAACGGATCGAGTCGTGGATCGGCGAGGTCGGTGATTGCTAGAAGTGCCAGGGGAATTCGGACCAGTCCGGATCGCGCTTCTCCAGGAACGCGTCGCGACCCTCTCGTGCCTCGTCGGTCATGTACGCGAGGCGAGTTGCCTCGCCGGCGAAGAGTTGCTGGCCCACGAGACCATCGTCGATGAGATTGAAGGAGAACTTCAACATTCGCTGGGCGGTGGGACTCTTCGCATTGATCTCGCGGGCCCACTCGAGTGCCACCACCTCCAACTGGTCGTGATCGACCACGGCGTTCACCATTCCCATGCGGTGTGCGTCGTCGGCCGAATAGTCGCGACCGAGGAAGAAGATCTCCCGCGCGAACTTCTGACCCACTTGACGCGCCAGATAGGCCGACCCGTAGCCACCGTCGAAACTCGCGACGTCGGCATCGGTCTGCTTGAACTTGGCGTGTTGGCGACTGGCAATCGTGAGATCGCACACCACATGCAGGCTGTGTCCGCCGCCGACCGCCCAACCGGGCACCACACAAACGACCACCTTGGGCATGAATCGAATCAGTCGCTGAACCTCGAGAATGTGCAGGCGCCCCGTGCGGGCCGCATCGATGGTCGATGCGTCGGATCCGTCGGCGTACCTATAACCGTCCTTGCCGCGGATCCGCTGGTCGCCGCCACTGCAGAATGCCCAGCCACCGTCCTTGCGGGACGGACCGTTCCCGGTGAGGAGCACGCAACCGACGTCGGCGGTCTGTCGCGCGTGGTCGAGTGCCGTGAACAGTTCGTCCACCGTTTGGGGACGGAAGGCGTTGCGAACCTCGGGTCGGTTGAACGCGATTCGCACCGTGCCCGAGTCGATACTGCGGTGGTAGGTGATGTCCGTGAAGGTGAAACCGGGGACGCGTCGCCACGCCGAGGGCGCAAAGAGCGGCGAGATTTCGGCGTCGTCCGGCGGGGGAGTCACCCCTTCAGTGTGGCAGCGGTTTCGGGCGCTCGTAGCCTTCTCACCCATGCCAACGCTTCCCACAGCGGCGTTCTCGATCAGCCTCGACTGTGAGTTGTCCAATGTTCCGGGCTCCCTCGGTCAGCTGTGCACCGCTATCGGTTCGGCCGGCGGCAACATCGGCGCACTCGATGGCTTCGACGTGCGCGGGCCGGTTCTGCGTCGAGTCCTGGTCGTGCACTGCCGGGACGAGGCGCACCAACTGCAGGTCGTGAAGGCGGTCCAGGACTTGCCGACCGTCACCTTGCGCGGCTGGTGGGATCGCACGTTCCGCATGCACGAAGCGGGGAAGATCTTCACCTCGTCGAGCGCACCGGTGAACGATCGAGAGGATCTTTCGATGGCGTACACGCCCGGCGTCGCTCGCATCTGCACGGCGATCGAAAAAGACAAGGGGTTGTCGCACCAGTACACGATTCGCAAGAACACCGTCGCCATCGTGAGCAACGGCACCGCCGTGTTGGGACTGGGTGACATCGGTCCGGAGGCGGCCATGCCGGTCATGGAAGGCAAGGCGCTGCTGTTCAAGGAATTCGGCGGCGTGGACGGATTCCCGATCTGCATCAACGCCCGCACCGCCGACGAGGTGGTCGATTTCGTCCAACGCATCGCGCCAACGTTCGGTGG
>SXPW01000096.1 GCA_005793785.1 Actinomycetota bacterium
GCGCGTTTGTTGACGAGTTCTACGGTTCGATGAAGATGCATTCGCCGGGGCATTCCTCGGCTGATTCGATGACTGCATCGAGATGCTTGTCGGCGAACGTCGCGACACCCTCGGCGCCTTGCGGATTTCCCTTGGCAGTTGCAAAAATCTTGTCGCCTTCCTTCACGTAGGCCAGACCGTCGTCGAGCAGCGCGAACACATCGGGGGCGATCTCCTCACACAGGCCGTCACCCGTGCAGAGATCCTGGTCGATCCACACCTTCATGGCTATTGACGATACACGGGAGCCCGCTAGGTTCAGGTCATGGCCGAGGACAATCTCGCGCGACTTCGTGCACTTGAAGAACGGCTCCTAGAAACCAAGGGTCACTTGGCGACGGCCAAGGCCCAAAACGAGAAACTTTCGTATGCATTGCGCGAAGCGCGGGATCACGTTGCTTCGCTTCGCGACGAGGTGGAGAAACTCACCCAACCACCTTCCGCGTACGGGGTGATTCTTGGCACCAACGACGACGGCACCGTCGACGTCCTGACGAATTCTCGAAAGATGAGGGTGTCGATTCACCCCGACATCGACATCTCGACACTCGAGCGAGGATGCGAGGTCGTACTCAACGAGAGCCTCAACGTGGTGATGCTGCGCGGCGCCGAACGTACGGGCGAGGTGGTCGCGCTCAAGGAAGTGCTGGAGGACGGCGTTCGCGCAATCGTGACCGGGCGCGGGGATGACGACCGTGTCTGCGAACTCGCCGATTCGCTGCGTGGTACCCATTTGCGAGCCGGCGATCTCCTGCGTCTCGAGGTTCGCAGCGGACTGCTGCTGGAGCGACTCGCTCAGCCGGAGGTGGAACACCTGCTCCTCGAGGAGGTTCCCGACATTTCCTACGACGACATCGGCGGACTCGATACGCAGATCGAGGCCATCGCCGACGCCGTCGAGTTGCCCTTCCTGCACGGTGATTTGTTCGCCGAGCACCAGCTCCCGGCTCCCAAGGGAATCCTCCTGTACGGGCCGCCGGGCTGCGGCAAAACCCTCATCGCGAAGGCGGTGGCCAATTCGCTGGCCAAGAAGGTTGCCGGCCGAATCGGAGCCGACAAAGGTCGCAGTTATTTCATCAACATCAAAGGTCCCGAACTTCTCAACAAATACGTCGGAGAGACCGAGCGTCAGATTCGCATGGTGTTCCAGCGCGCGCGGGAAAAGAGCGAGGAAGGCTGGCCGGTCATCGTGTTCTTCGACGAAATGGACTCGATGTTCCGTACGCGCGGTACCGGCATCTCCTCGGACATGGAGTCCACCATCGTGCCGCAATTGTTGGCGGAAATCGACGGCGTGGAGGGGCTCCGAAACGTCATCGTGATCGGGGCAACCAATCGCGAGGATCTCATCGACCCCGCAATCCTGCGTCCCGGACGACTGGACGTGAAGATTCGAATCGATCGTCCCGACGAAGCGGCGGCTCGACAGATTTTCTCGCGCTACCTGACTAGCGAGGTGCCCATCGCGTCGAGTGAAATCGATCGCCACGGCTCGCTCGAATCGGCGGTCGCAACGATGATCGAGGCAACGGTCTCGCAGATGTACGTCGCCGACGACTCCAATCGATTCCTCGAGGTTACGTACCAGAACGGCGACCGGGAGATCCTGTACTTCCGTGATTTCGCCTCCGGCGCGATGATCGAGAACATCGTGCGGCGCGCCAAGAAGTTGGCCATCAAGCGCCTGTTGGCGGGGGGAGATCGTGGCATCGTCCTGCATGATCTGACCTCGTCGATCCGCCAGGAGTTCCGCGAACACGAGGATCTCCCCAACACGACGAACCCCGACGATTGGGCGAAGGTGTCGGGACGCAAGGGCGAGCGAATCGTGTTCATCCGAACGCTCACGCACGACGACGGCGAGACGGGTGGAAAGGCGATCGAACGCACCGCCACCGGTCAATACCTGTAGTCGTGGCAATTCCCAAGGTCTGCGGTGTCGAAACCGAGTATGGCATCGTCGTTCGCAATGCCGACCTCAATGCGGTTACCGCAAGTTCTCTGCTCATCAACGCGTTCTTGGGGCGCTCCGAGACGCGAACACCGTGGGATTTCTTCGACGAACAGCCGGGGAACGATGCACGAGGGCTCCTGCTGGGCGAGATCCGTCCACCCGAGGTGGAGACCCATCTGGTCAACACCGTGCTCACCAACGGCGCCCGTTACTACGTCGATCACGCTCACCCGGAGTGCTCGACACCCGAGTGTCGCACCACACGGGAGGTAGTGCTCTACGACCGAGCGGCCGAGGAGATCATGCGCCAAAGCATGGACAAGGCGAGGGCACTGCTCCCGATCGACGCGGAAGTGGTTGTGTACAAGAACAACAGTGACGGCAAAGGCAACAGTTACGGCTGTCACGAGAATTTCCTCGTCGATCGCGCGGTACCTTTCGGTCGACTCGTCTCGCAGATCACTCCACACTTCGTAACACGGCAGGTGTTCGCCGGTGCAGGAAAGGTCGGGTGCGAGTCACCGGGCTCCGTTCCGTCGGACGTCGCCTTTCAATTGAGCCAACGAGCCGATTTCTTCGAGGAGGAGGTGGGATTGGAAACCACCTTGAAGCGACCGATCGTCAATACGCGTGACGAACCGCACTGTGATCCGAGCAAGTATCGCCGTCTGCACGTGATCGTCGGTGATGCCAACATGAGCGAGGTGGCGACCTACCTCAAGGTGGGAACGACGGCGATTGTCCTCTCCATGATCGAGGATGATGCCGTCGGGGACGACCTGGTGCTCGCACATCCCGTCACGGCCATTCGACAGGTGAGCAACGACCCCGGACTGCAGGCGACGGTGGCGATGGGCAACGGTAAACGGATGACCGCGATGGAGATCCAATGGCAACTCTTGGATCGTGCTCGTACTTGGGCCGATCGATTCGGTCTCGACTCGGTGACCGTCGACGACGGCAAGCGAATCCTCGAGGAGTGGGAGAGCGTCCTCACGGGATTGGAGCGCGACCCACTCTCCGTGGCCGATGTCGTTGATTGGGTGGCAAAGAAGCGATTGGTGGACGGTTTCGCGCAACGACACTCCCTCCCACCAACCGACGTCAGGTTGAAGGCCATCGACCTCCAGTACTCCGACATGCGACCCGACCGCTCACTTTCGCTGCGCTGTGGTCTGCGCACGCTGGTCGACCGGGAGGACGTGGCACTGGCGGTGCACCAACCACCGGAGAGCACCCGTGCCTATTTTCGTGGTACCTGCCTCGAGCGGTTCGCATCGGAGATCGTTGCGGCGAACTGGGATTCCATCGTGTTCGACGTCGGGCGGGACCCACTGCGACGCGTGCCGATGATGGAGCCCCTGCGTGGAACCAAGTCGATGACCCAACACCTCTTCGAGTCGAGCACTTCGGCGGCCGACCTCATAGCCAGGCTGGGTGACAACGGCGCCACCTGAAACGGTCCACTCGGTTGCTATGGTGCTACGCATGGCTGAACGGACCAAGAAACAACGCAGCACCACGAGCCGCGATCCCGAACACACCACCGAATCGGAAACCTCGGTCAAATCGGAGGACGCCGAACGATTGAAGTCCGAACTGGACGATCTCCTCGACGACATCGACGAGGTGTTGGAAACGAATGCGGAGGATTTCGTCAAGAGTTACGTACAAAAGGGTGGCCAGTAGGGCCGGTTGACGACACGATGAAGCAACTATGACCATGCCCCGCTTCGCTGCCGGAGACGATCCGGGCGCGAGTTTCCCCGAACTGCTCCGCAAGGTGGGTATCGACCCGTTTCCTGCGACCACGCTTCCGGGTTCACTTGCACATTCGTTTCCGCACGCCACAACGTGCCTCGCGCTCACCTATGCCGACGGCGTAGTGATGGCCGGCGACAGACGAGCCACCGCCGGAATGTCCATCAGCCATCGAACGATGGACAAACTCGTGCAGGCGGACGACCTGAGTGGTGTTGCGATCGCCGGCACGGCGGGTCCGGCCATGGAGATGATCAAACTCTTCCAATTGCAACTCGAGTACTACGAGAAGGTCGAGGGCCAGGCGCTGTCGCTGGAGGGCAAGGCGAA
>SXPW01000097.1 GCA_005793785.1 Actinomycetota bacterium
GCACGACATCGGGAAGGTGGAATCGACCTTGGGTACTGCCGCGCGGGTCATCGCCACCATCGTCGGACCTCGGACGGAGGGTTTTCGTCGCTACCACGCACATGAACGGCGGGGTGCGGAATTGTTGCGTCTCGCCGACAGTGATACGCGAACCGTCGAACTGCTCGCGGATGGTGCAGCCGATGACGAAATCACGGGTTGGCGAACGGCATTGCGCCGTGCCGACACGATCTAGTCCCGACTAGCGGGGAAGTACTCCGATGGCCCGATGGGCGCGGGCGAGTGTGGCGCTGGCCACCGCCTCGGCTCGCTCGTCACCGCGCCGAATCAATCGCGCGAGCTCTGCACGATCGTTCATCAGTTCGAGGACACGCTTCCGAATGGGCGAGAGCATCTCCACCACCGCGGCGCCGGTGGCCGACTTCAACGCACCGTACTGGGTGAACGATTCGGCCGCCTTCTCGGGCGTGGTGTTCGTCGCAGCCGCGAGGATGTCGAGCAGGTTCGCCACTCCGGGCTTCGCCGTTCGGTCGTAGACCACCTCGCTGCCACTGTCGGTGACCGCTCGCTTGAACTTGCGCTCGATCACCGTCGGTTCGTCCAACAAATAGACGATGCCACCGTCGCCGCTGGCCGACGTCGACATCTTGTTCTCGGGATTCTGGAGATCCATGACGCGGGCCCCCGCCTTCGGGGTGACCGCCTTCGGGAGGACGAACGTGTCACCGAAGCGATGATTGAAGCGAACGGCGATGTCGCGAGTGATCTCGATGTGTTGACGTTGATCGTCGCCGACCGGCACCTCCTGCGCGTCGTAGAGCAGGATGTCCGCCGCTTGCAACGCGGGGTAGGTGAAGAGTCCCGCCGACACGAAATCGGCTTCTCGTTTGGCGGCCTTGTCCTTGAACTGCGTCATTCGACTCAGTTCCCCGTAGGACACGGTGCACTCCATGATCCACGCCAGTTGGGAGTGGGCGGCAATGTGACTCTGGACGAAGATGGTGGCGACATCGGGATCGAGTCCGACCGCGAACAACATCGCCGCAAGCGACAGGGTATTGTCGCCGAGCACTCCGGGAGTTTCGGTGACCGTGAGTGCGTGAAGATCGACGATGCCGTGGAACACGTCGTTCTCGTGTTGGCCGCCCACCCACGTGCGCAGGGCGCCGAGATAGTTGCCGAGGTGTACCTCGCCCGTCGGTTGAATGCACGACAACACGCGAGCCACAATCCCAAGTTACTCGCGCGCACGGCGGTACTCTCGTACAAATGCCGTATGCGGTGTCGACTCCCGTCTTCGAAGGGCCATTCGACCTGCTCCTGCACCTCATCCTGCAGGAGGAGGTGGACATCCACGAAGTGTCGTTGAGTCGGATCGTCGAGGCGTACCTCGCCGAACTCGAGAAGATGAAGTCGCTCGACTTGGAGGTGGCCACGGAGTTCGTGCTCATCGCCGCAACGCTCATTGATTTGAAGACCCGTCGACTGTTGCCGACCGGGGACGATGGCGACTTGGACGAAGAGCTGGCTCTCTGGGAGGAGCGAGACATCCTCCTTGCCAGACTGCTCGACTGCAAAACGTTCAAGGACGTCGCCACGGTGATGCACGACCTCATCGAACGAGCCGAGTTGTCGCAGCCCCGTCTGGCTGGTCCGGACGAACGCTTCGAATCGTTGATGCCCGACCTGCTGGAGGGTGTCACTCCGCTCCGTTTGCAGCGCGCGTTCTTTCGGGCGACCGAGCCGAAGGCACCCGTGTCGATCGACCTCTTCCACGTGGCACCGATTCGGGCGAGCGTGGCCGATGCCTTGGAGGAACTGGTGCGAATCCTGCCGACGAGTGGTCCAACCTCGTTCCGCACGCTGATCTCCGGAATCACCGATCGAATCGAGGTGGTCGTTCGGTTCCTGGCACTCCTCGAACTGTTCAAACAGGGTCGGGTCGATCTGGTGCAAGCAGAACGCTTCGGTGACATCGCCGTGGTGTGGAATCCCGACGCGTTGGCCGAAGAACTCGGGGCGATCGACAACTATGACGGGTGAGTGCTGACCGATGGCGAAAGTGACGGAGGGCGACCTCGATCCGGAGATCGTCAAGGCGCTCGAGGCGATCCTGCTCGTGGCGGTGGAGCCGGTGACGGTGAAGTTGCTGGCGCAGGTGTTGGAGCAGCCCGCTTCGGTGGTGGAAGTGCTGTGCAACCGATTGGCGAGTACCTACGACGACGCTGGTCACGGTTTCCAATTGGTGCGTGTCGCCGGTGGTTTTCGACTGCAGAGCCGTCCCGAGGTGTCGTCGTACGTCGAGCGATTCATCCTCGACGGACAACAATCACGCATCTCGTCGGCGGCACTCGAGACCCTGGCCATCATCGCCTACAAACAGCCGATCTCGCGCACCCAGATTTCGGCGATTCGCGGGGTGGATCCCGAATCCGTCATTCGCACGTTGCAGGCACGCGGATACATCACCGAGATCGCGCGCGACGACGGTCCCGGTCTGGCGGTGATGTACGGGACCACACCATTGTTCCTCGAACGACTCGGGGTGAACTCGCTCGACGACCTTCCACCGATCAGCGATTTCGTGCCCGATGCCGGTGTCGTCGAAGCCTTGGAAGCCGGACTACGCGTGGTGCCCGACACCACCACGTGAACACGGAGCGCGACGACTCGCTGGCTGACGGCGAGCGACTGCAGAAGGTGTTGGCCCAACGCGGCT
Source organism: Actinomycetota bacterium (assembly GCA_005793785.1). Lineage (GTDB taxonomy): Bacteria > Actinomycetota > Acidimicrobiia > Acidimicrobiales > Ilumatobacteraceae > F1-60-MAGs027. The sequence continues at coordinate 2,720 of SXPW01000097.1, forward strand.
TCGGAAGTCGGCGCGTATGCGAGGACATCATCGCCGAGGGTCGCGTGACCGTGAACGGCGAGGTTGCGGTGCTCGGTCGGCGGGTGAACGTGGAGGTCGACCTCGTCGCAGTCGACGGCACTCCGGTGGGGGTTCGACCGGACCTCGTCTACTACCTGTTGCACAAGCCGTACAACGTCATCACCACCGCCAAGGACACCCACGATCGCGTCACGGTGGTGGAGTTGGTGCCGGGCGAGCCACGGGTACATCCGGTTGGTCGACTCGATCTCGACTCCGAGGGACTGATCATTCTCACCAACGATGGTGAACTCACGCACCACCTCACCCACCCGAGTTTCGGCGTGGAGAAGGAATATCTCGTGCACGTTCGCTCCGGCGCGGACGGAGTTCCGGAGTCGGCGTTGAACAAACTGCGCAACGGTGTACCGCTCGAGGACGGCGTCACCTCACCGGCCAAGGTTGGTCAGGTGCAACCCGGCGTGTTGCGCATCGTCATCCACGAGGGTCGCCACCGACAAGTACGACGGATGTGCGACGCCGTCGGTCATGAGGTCAATCGTTTGGTGCGTACGCGAATCGGGCCAATCACCGACACGACGCTGAAACCAGGGGAGTGGCGACACCTCACCACACAGGAGGTGCGAGCCCTCGCCATACGCTGAAGAGCCGTGACGCGACGCGCAAACGTGCTCGGATTGGGCCTCATCGGTGGTTCGGTGGCCGCCGCGCTGCGCTCGAAGGGCTGGCACGTCACGGGCTCGGATGCCAGTTCGTCCCGCAACGAAGAGGCCATGTCGCGGTCGTTGTTGGATGCCGTCGGTATCGACGCAGCCGCGGAGGTGTCGTTCGTGGCCACCCCGGTTTCCCACATCGCCGACGGTGTTCGACGATTGCTCGCTGAAACGAAGGGACTGGTGACCGACGTCGGCTCCGTGAAGGCGCCCATCGTCGACGCCGTCACGGACGCCCGATTCATCGGCGGGCATCCGATGGCCGGAAGCGAACTCCAGGGGTTGGAGGGAGCGGACGCGGAGATGTTCCGTGGAGCGGTATGGGTGTTGACCCCGAGTGCGACGACGAGTGACGAAACCTTCGCCACGATGGCTGACCTCGTGCGGCAACTCGGTGGCGACGTCCTGGCCCTACCCGCGCGGCGTCACGACCAGCTCGTCGCCGTGACGAGCCATCTGCCCCACCTGGCGGCGGCAACCTTGCTCACACTCGCTCGTTCGCGAGCCGACGACCATGCGGCGGTGATGCGACTGGCGGCCGGTGGCTTTCGAGACATGACGCGCGTGGCGAGCGGTCATCCGGCGATTTGGCTCGACATCTGCCGCGAGAATCAACCAGCCATCGTCGAGGCCCTCGATGCGATGATCGACGGGTTGAGCGACATGCGAAAGATCGTGAGCGAGACCGATTCCGACACCCTGCTCCAACGACTCACCGATGCGCGTACGGTGCGCGCCAACCTGCCGGGACGCGTAAGCGAACTCACCGACGTGAGCGAGGTGCGAATTCCGATTCCCGACCGTGCCGGCGCCGCAGCCGAGGTGTTCACGCTCGCCGCCGAACTCGGCGTCAACACCGCCAACTTCGAAGTCGTGCACTCGGTTGAAGGTGATCGCGGCGTGCTCATCATGGTGGTCGATACCGCATCGTCCGACGTGTTCCGGGGTGGACTGATCGCGCGTGGCTTCAAACCATCGGTCACGCGGATCGCCTGACGTCGTGAGTGTCGTCGGATTCCATCCGGTCGACGACGCCTTGCACGGCACCGTGGCGGTGCCCGGCTCGAAGTCGGTCAGCAACCGCGCGCTCGTGTGTGCGTCACTCGCTGGTGGCTCGAGCACGATCACCGGACTTGCCGACGGTGACGACACCACACGGATGGTGATTGGTTTGGGGGTCTTGGGGGCCGACATCGGTCACGAGGGCACGACGGCGCTCGTTCGTGCGGGAATTCGTCCCGAGCGTCGCGGCGAGGTGACGATCGATGCCGGCTTGGCGGGAACCACCTCGCGATTCCTCACTGCAGTGGCGGCACTCCGAGGCTCCGCCACCGTCGTCACCGGTGCGCCATCGTTGCGCAATCGTCCGATGGCCGAGCTCCACGACTTGTTGCGTCAGATGGGTGCCGACGTCTCCAGTATCGACGGTCGACTGCCGGTCACGGTCTCGCGTGGTGCGCTGTTCGTTGCCGATTCGACTGACGACGAAGCGACTCGTTCGGCTGCGCCGATCGTCCTCCACGCACGCGGCGACGTGTCGAGTCAATTCGTGTCGGCGGTGATGATGATTGCACCGCTGTGCGGTGGTGTCGTCGTACGTCTCTCGGGAGACGTCGTGAGTCGGAGCTACCTCTCGATGACATCCGACGTGATGCGAGCGTTCGGCGTGTCGTGTCGGATGTCATCGGAGGAGATATTGGTTCCGCACGGTGCGTACCGCGGTACCGATTTCGTCGTCGACGCCGATTGGTCGTCGGCGAGTTATCCGTTCGCCGCGGTGGCGATCGTCGGGGGCACGGTGCGTGTCGATGGGCTGCGTGCGTCGTCGTCACAGCCGGAGGCTGGCTTTGCCGCCGTATTGGAGCGAATGGGATGCCAAGTCAACGCCGACGAACGAGGCGTCGTCGTCTCGCGCGACGGTGCACACGCACTGTGCGGCATCGACGTCGACATGTCGGAGATGAGTGATCTCGTACCGACGCTCGCGGTACTCGGTGCGAGCGCGGTCGGGACCACGCGAATTCGGGGGGTGGGTTTCATCCGCGCGAAGGAGAGCGACCGACTCGGCGACCTGGCGACGGAACTCCGGGCGTGCGGTACCGATGTCGTCGTGGAGGACGACGGGCTCACGATTCATCCCGGGCCGATGCGATCAGCGACCCTGCGCACCCACCACGATCACCGTCTCGCCATGTCGCTGGCGCTCCTGTCGTTGCGGACGAAGGGCATCACCGTGGATGATCCGAGGGTCGTGGCAAAGTCGTGGCCGACGTTCTGGGAAGCGATGCGCGTCGGTTTGCGGCTGCGCACGGTTTCATAGCCGCGCGATCGACAAATTGCGGCGCTTCGGGCCGAATTTCGGTGCGGCGATCCCGGATTTTTCGAGTAGTCGCACCACCTGCCAACGCTGACCCGCGTAGGGCTGCAAGGTGGCGAGCATCTCGTCGTCGGTCCCGCGTGGCGCACCGGTGAATGCCCAGGCGACGGTGTTCTTCACGTGGAAGTCGCCCACGGGCAGGGCATCGGGGTCGCCGTGAGACACGCCGACTGCGACCGCAGCCGTCCAAACACCGATCCCGGGCAGCCGAGTGAGTGCGTGTCTTGCCTCGGCGCCGGACAAGCCGACGGTGCGTTGCACGTACGAGAAGTGTCTGGCGACCACGCGCAGGGCCCGTGCGCGTTGCTGCTCGATGCCGAGACGATGGAACTCCCAGGACGGAATGGCCAGCAAACGTTCGGGTCGCGGCGGCAACCGTAACTCGAGCGGACCCGGGGCGACGTCGCCGTATCGCAGGCACAGCGTTGCCCACTGTCGTAGTGCCTCACCGGCGGTAATGCGTTGACCCAGTACCGCCGGCAACAATTCGTGGTACGGCGAATCGGAAGCCGGGAGACGCAGGTGGCCGACGTCGTGCAGAGCCCGCTCGACGACGTTGTGCTGCGGCCGAAGCGGCGGGGTAGCCGTGGTCCGGGCGCTGAGGCGTTCGTACCGTTCGGTGAGCCACGCTGCGCCGTCACCCCAGGCGTCGACCGTGTGGACACCCGACTCGTCGATGGTGACTCGTACGGTGCCCGGGCCCATGGGTGTGAGGGTCGCGCGCTCGATACGAGCAGCCATGCTCCCGCGCGAGGACGCGAGTCGTACCTGCGTCGTGGGATCACCGGTGCCGTTGCGCAGGAGACCGAGATCGTACGTGTCCCTCGCCATGACACCGAGCGTAGGAACGAGGTGCCCGACGATTCTGCGATGCCACGCGGGAAACGCACGGATGTTCCGGCGCCCACCGACTAGATTCTTCGCATCGCACGACGGAGGATGTAGATGTCAGCACGAGAAGTCATGACCTGGGACATTTTCGGCGTGTCGAGCCGCGAATTGGCGACGCAGATTGCCCGGTCGGGCTACGAACCCGACATCATCCTGGCAATCGCTCGTGGCGGGCTCCTCGCCGCCGGAGCCCTCGGGTACGCCTTGTCGGTGAAGAACACCTACACCCTGAACGTGGAGTTCTACACCGGGGTGAACGAACGATTGGCGATTCCGATCATGTTGCCTCCGGTGCCGTCGATGGTCGACCTCAAGGATTCGCGCGTATTGATCGTGGACGACGTGGCCGACACGGGACACACGCTGAAGTTGGTGAACGATTTCTGTGCCGGTCAGGTGAAGGAATCGCGCATCGCGGTGCTGTACGAGAAGTCGGCGTCGATCGTGAAGTGTGATTACGTCTGGAAGCGCACCGACGAGTGGATCAACTTCCCGTGGAGCGACAAGGAACCGGTCGCCAAGCGCGAGTGGAGCGTCAAGGACGCCTGAACGCTCCTACGGCAGCGTGATGTTCGGGTCGATGAACTCGTTGGTCGCGATGTCGTCGGCAACGATGTCCGGTACGGCGAGGCCCTGCTCCCGCAGGATCGGGATGGCAAGTGAGATGAAGTCGTCGAGTCGCGGCGATTCGAAGTCGCCGAAGGTCGTCGTCGTGCCGTTGCCGACGATGCCGAGTTCCTTCATGGTGGAAACGGCGTAGTTGGCGAGGTCCTCGCTCTGTGACCACGTGGTATCGAAGCGTGTCACCACGTCGAGGATCGTTGCGACGGTGCGTTCGGGGGCACCGACGAAGTCGATCTGTGCCTGCTGCATCATCGGTACCAATTTGGCGAGACACGGACGCAACGCATCGAGTCGCAACTTGTTGATGGCGAGATTCTGCGGGTACGAGGTCCATCCCGCATCGTGCACGAGTTGATAACCGACGTCGATCGCGCCCGACTCCAAGGTGCGGTAGCGATACGGTTCGCTCGTTGCGAACCCCTGATGCGCGACGTCGTCGGTGGCAAGTAGGAGCGATCCTTTGTAGTTGCCGTCGACCTTGTCGGCGGGGACGGTCCCTTGAGCCACCAGATAACGCATGTAGGGGCGGTCACCAAAGACGCTGACCGCCGGCACTTCCCGGGCGATGTCGGCGATGGAGGAGGCATTCGGGTGCTTCGATTTGTTCCACAGGATCACCTGCGGATTGATGGTGAGTCCATTGAAGACCGCGAGCGTCGGCGTCTCCGCGTATCGCGAGAGTGCGACGTCCGTGCCGACGTATCCGAACATGATCCCACCGTCGAGGAACATCTCCGTCACCACCGGCGACTCGATGAACGGCCCGCCCGCTCGAATCTCGAGGTCGACACCCGTGTCTACGCCGTTGAAGACGAGCGAGCCGGTCGTCGCCCCGCGGGTGGCATCGACCACGTAGTCGTTGCCGAGCAGTTCGTAGATGCCCCCGTGTTCCGCCTGCGGATACCAATCGGTTTGCACCACGATGGGTGAGAAGCACACACTCGCGAGGTCGTTGGGATCGGGGAGAGAGGGTCCGTCGGTGACGGTCGTCGTGATCTCGACGACGTCGGTGGACTCCTCGGCGCATGCGACGAGCGTGACGAGGCCCGCCAATAGGAGTGCAATCGCGGTGCGGCGGCGCCCCGGCGTAGCGGTGGAACTTACGGTCGATGCCATGGTGAGATCAGAAGCCTACGCAAGCCGGCAATCACCAGGAAGAACGCAAGTCCGATGACCGATGCCACCAGCGCGGTGACGAACATCGGGCCCGAGCGGGTGTCCTGAAAGAAGAAGGTGATGAGGCGCCCCAATCCCGGGGTGCCCCTCGTGAAGAAGAAATCCCCGACGATGGCACCGATCACCGCGAGACCCGACGCGATGCGCAAGCCGGCGAAGATGGTCGGACTGGCGGCGGGAAGTTGCAGGCGTACGAGACGCGTGAGGCGAGTGGCACCGGCGAGCGTGAAGAGGTCGTGCAACGGTGTGGACACCGATCGGATACCGAACAAGGTGTTCGCGGCGACCGGGAAGAACGCGATGAGCACCGTCACCATCACCCGCGCGCCGAAGGTTCCCCCGACCACGCGGATGATGATGGGCGTCAGCACGATGATCGGGGTCACCTGCACTGCGATGAGCCACGGCCACAGCGCCGATTCGATCGCGCGGGAGAATGCCATCGCCACCCCGAGGACGATTCCCACGAGCGTGGCGATGGCGAAGCCGACGAGGGCAGCCGACAGCGAGATCCACGTGGCCGAAACGATGCGATCGAGCGTCGGGTCGTTCAGGCCCACGAACAACCGGTGAGGTGGGGGCACGATGAGTGCCGAACCGTCACCGGAGGCGAAATTGTTGTCGAGCGAATAGGCGAGTGCGTACCATCCGCCGAGAATGACCGTCAACACCACCATGGGCGGAACGATGCGCTTCATGCGTGTCGCCCGAGCGAGGCGGCGATGGTTCCGCACAATTCGGCGAACGGTGGCGAGTAACGCAGTTCGTTCGTACGTCGGCCGGCGAAGGGGACGGCGAACTCCTCGACGATTCGGCCCGGCGCCCCCGACATGACGAGGATTCGGTCGGCGAGATAGACGGCTTCGTCGATTGCGTGGGTGACGAGAACGGCGCCGAAGCGCTGGTCGACGTGGAGGGAGAGCAACTCGTCGTGGAGGCGATGCCGCGTGATCTGGTCGAGTGCGCCGAACGGTTCATCCATGAGCAGGAGATCGGGGGATGCAGCCAGCGAACGGACGAGGGCGAGTCTCATCTTCATGCCGCCGGACAACTGGTGCGGCCACTTCGCTGCATGGTCGGCGAGGCCGCTCACGCGCAGCAATCGCTCGACGATCGGCTCGTCCCGGCGCGTCACGAAGAGTCGTGCATTGTCCGCGACTCGGCGCCAGGCGAGCAGGGCGGGTTCCTGGAAGACATACCCGACCGATCCAGGCCGACGATCGGAGTGGATGGCCGCCCCCGAAGTCGGTTCGAGCAATCCGGCGCTGATCCGCACCAGGGGGGTCTTGCCGCAACCGCTCGGTCCGACGACGGCGACGATTTCACTCGGGTGAACCGCGAACGTCAGGGGCCCGAGTGCGAGTGCTCCGCCGAACGTGTGGGAGATACCGTCGACGTGGACGACGGTCCGAGTCGTTATCGCCATTGTCCGCGCGACCGTATGACATCGCGCAACGTCGTTACACGATCGGTCATGATGCCGTCCACGCCGAGATCGAGCAGCCGCGACATTTCCACCGGATCGTCGATCGTCCAGACATGCACGTGCAGGCCTGCGGCATGGGCACCCTCGACGAACGACGATGTGACGATGGGGAGCGGCCCCTGCTTGACCGGAACCTGCGCCGCGAGTGGTACGGACTCGCCGTTGAACCGTGGTGTGCGACCCACCCACGTACCGAGGCGAACCTTGGCGACGTCGCGCGGTCCCATCGAGGTGCAGACCTTCGAACCGTAGCGCTCGCGCACGGCGTCGAGCCGCGCGTCGCTGAACGAACCGATGCACACGCGGTCAAAGACGTCACCCTGATCGAGACGGGCCAGCAGGTACGGCAAGGCGTGATCGCTCTTGCAATCGATGTTGAACTTCGCCGACGGCCAACTGGTGAGCAGTTCATCGAGCCGCGGAATGGGTTCGCGACCTGCAACGCGGGCGGTTCCCACTTCTGCCGCGGTCATCTCCCGGATGAGACCCGGTCGACCGCACGTTCGTTGCAGATCGGGATCATGGAATGCGAACAACACGCCGTCACTCGATGCGTGCACGTCGGTTTCCATGTACCGGTACCCAAGGTCGTAGGCATGGGCGAACGCCGGCAAGGTGTTCTCGGGGTGTTCGCTCGCGCCACCCTGATGGGCAAAGGCAATCGGGAGCGGACCCTCGAGGAACGGGTGGGCGCTCGTCATCGGCCGACTCGCATCCGTGCCAACGTGTCGATCGCTAGATCGAACGCCCGGCGTTGCGCCAGTATTCGTCCTTCAGGAGTCGCTTGTACAACTTGCCCGTCGGATGACGGGGTAGGTCCGGTCGGAAATCCACCGATCGCGGACATTTGATGTCGGCGAGTTGCGAGCGACAGAACGCGATCAGTTCCTTGCCGAGCGCGGCGGCTTCCTCCGGTGTGGTCGGCATCGACACGGGTTGTACGACGGCTTTCACTTCTTCGCCGAACTCGTCGTTGGGAACGCCGAACACCGCGACGTCCACCACCTTCGGATGGTTGATGATCACGTTCTCGGATTCCGGCGGATAGATATTGACTCCACCCGAGATGATCATGAAGGCCTTGCGGTCGGTGAGGTAGAGGAACTTGTCGGCGTCCATGTAGCCGATATCGCCGAGGGTGCTCCAGCCACGTCCCTTGGGGTCGCGCGAGGATTTCGTCTTCTCGGGATCGTTGTGGTACTCGAAGACCGCTGGCGACTCGAAGAAGACCGCCCCCGTCTCGCCGGGGGGAAGTTCGTTGCCTTCCTCGTCGAGGATGTGCAACACGCCCGAGATGGCTTGGCCGACGGTGCCGGGGTGCGCGAGCCATTGTTCGGAATTGCAGTAGACGAAACCGTTCCCCTCGGTGCCCGCGTAGTACTCGTGGATGATCGGACCCCACCACTCGATCATCTTGCGTTTGACTTCCACCGGACACGGTGCCGCCGCGTGGATGACGGTCTTCAATGTCGATACGTCGTGACTGCGTTCGGCGTCGGTGAGTTTCAACATCCGAACGAACATCGTCGGCACGACCTGGGAGTGCGACACACCGAAGCGGGGGATGCAGGCGAGGTACTCGGCGGCGTCGAAGTGTTCCATGATCACGGTGGTACCACCGAGTCGGTGTACCGCCATGTTGAATCGCAACGGCGCTGCGTGGTAGAGCGGCGCGGGGGAGAGATAGATGGTCGATTCGTTGAAACCGAAGACGAATTGCGCCAACATCAGGAGTCCGGGAGGCGTTCCGAGTGGTTCCGGCTTGTACACGAAGGCAACACCCTTCGGTCGGCCCGTCGTGCCGCTCGAATACAACATGTCGGTGCCTTCGAATCGTTCCGCGAGCGGTGCCGCAGTCTGGCTGGCCACCGCACTCTCGTAGGAGTCGTAGTGGTCGGTGGTGCCATCCAACATGTAACGAGCGATGACGTTGGGTGTAGCGCCCACGATCGCTTCGGCTTGGTCGGCCTTGTACTTGGAGGTGATGAACACCTTGGCACCGCAGTCGTTGATGATGTAGGAGAGCTCGTCGGTGGTGAGTCGACTCGAACAGCAGGTATAGACGAGTCCGGCGTAGTGGCATCCCCACACGGTTTCGAAGAACCGCGGGTGGTTCTCCAAGCAGATCGCAACGTGGTCGCCCGGTTTCAGTCCGTGACTGGCCATCAGCTGGCTGAGCCGATTGGCACCCTCGTCCAGTTGTCCGTACGTGACGGAGACGCCGGTCCCCGCCATGACGATTGCCGCGCGGTCGGGTGCGGTTTCGGCGATTTTTCCGGGGAACATGGTGACCACGAAGGTAGCGCAGCCGCTACCCTCGCACTATGTCTGCAAACGCACCCGCCACCGCCGTCGCCTCGACGGCTGATGAAAAGCACGTCACCGACCTCGTCGAGGAGCTCCTCAACGACCTCCCTCCGGCCAGCACCGACGTGGTCACGTTCCTCGGTGCGCAATTCGATCGGGGACTCGCCTGGGTGAACTTCCCCGTCGGCCATGGTGGGCTCGGTCTGTCCCCCAAGTATCAACGCATCGTCAACGAGCGGGTCGCCGCGGCGGGCGGACCGAACGCGTACTACCGCAACCCCATCGGCTACGGCATGTGCGGTCCGACGGTGGTGGAGTGGGGCAGTGAAGAACAAAAGAAGCGTTATCTTCGGCCGTTGTTCACCGGTGAGGAAGTGTGGTGCCAGTTGTTCTCCGAACCCGGCTCGGGTTCAGATTTCGCCGGATTGAGCGGTAAGGCGGTTCGCGACGGGGACGAGTGGCTCGTCAACGCGCAGAAGGTGTGGACCACCCTGGCGCACGTATCGAAATTCGGATTGCTCGTGGTACGCACCGACCCCGAGGCGGTCAAGCATGCGGGACTCACCGCGATGGTGGTGGACATGCACGCCAAGGGTGTGGAAACCCGACCACTCCGCCAGATGACGGGTGAGGCGGAATTCAACGAGGTCTTCTTCACCGATGCTCGCGTGCCGGTGGCCGAGACGCTCGGCAAGCCTGGCGATGGTTGGCGCGTCTCGCTCACCACGCTGATGAACGAGCGCGTGGCAATCGGTGGCATCATTCCGCCGAAGGCCAGCGGACCGATTCGGGAGGCGCTCAAGTTGTGGGAGCGCCTCGGGTCGGAACGAAAGACCGCGGCGACCCGCGACGACCTGATGCGGCTCTACATTCGGGCCGAGGTACTGCGTCTCACCAACATTCGTGCCGGTCAGATGCGCAAGGTTGGCGCTCCCGGTCCGGAAGGTTCGATCGGAAAAATGGCGAGTGCCGACCTGAACAAGGACACGTACGCCTTCTGCGTGCAACTGATGGGCGCCGACGGCATGTTGTACGGCGACTACTCGATGGTGCGACCGAACACCGCGATGGGCCCGACGGATGCGTTGCAGAAGTCGTTCCTGCGCAGCCGCGCCAACAGCATCGAGGGCGGTACCAGTGAAGTGATGCGCAACATCCTCGGTGAGCGGGTGCTCGGACTTCCCGGTGATGCGAGGGTCGATCGCGACAAACCGTGGAGTCAGGTACCCCGCAACTAATCGGCGAGCGCCGCGAGTACCGCGCTGGCGCTGATCGATCGGTCATCGTAGGCGCGTCGCGATGCCAGCCCGCCACCCGCGAGCACCGTGATTGCGGTTTCAATGGCGCTCTGCAGTTCGCGGATGTGCCGGGGTGGTGGAAAGTATTCGTCCTCCAGCGTCGCACGCACCTCGGTGGACCCGTTGCTCGGTGCGAGCCGTTCGATCACCGATACGACGAGTTCCTCCGGCGCCGAGGCGCCCGCCGTGACGCCGACGGCACCCGCGAGGTCGTCAGGCAATTCACTCGCCTCGTTGATGCGCAATACACGCGGGCAGCCGATCTCGCGTGCGAGGCGCTCGAGGGCCAGCGTGTTGCTCGAGTTGGCCGATCCGATGACGACCATCACGTCGAC
>SXPW01000098.1 GCA_005793785.1 Actinomycetota bacterium
GCACCACCCAAACCCACGAGTGCGGCCGAGCGTACGTCCACGTTCAGGTTGCGGCGATTGCGCCAAGTTCCAACGATCGCCGTCGGCACGATGACGGCCAGCGAGGTTCCTTTTGCCACGACGGGAGAGAGTCCGAGCACGAGCATCATCGCCGGCACCATCACCACCCCGCCGCCGATGCCGAGCAGTCCAGCCAGGCCTCCCGCAACGAACCCGGTCGACACCAGCACCGCACCCGAGCCGAGGGTCATCACTTGTTCGTTCGACGTATCGAGTTCGAAGAGCAGGCGCGCCGCCGACACCACGAGCAACCCCGCGAAAGAAACGGACAGCACCCGCTTTGGCGCTCGTGCCAGCCACGCCGTCCCGACGAACGTACCAAGCAGGGACCCCGCGGTGAGTGCAAGTGCTGCTCCGAGGTCGATGTGGTCGTTGCGGAAGTAGGAGCCGACGCCAAACAGCGCGATGGGCAACACCGCCGCCAAGGAGGTTCCATGGGCACGGCGCTGTTCCATCGACACCACCCACATGAGCCCGGGCACGATGAGAACTCCGCCGCCCACCCCGAACATTCCCGAAAGGAGGCCGGCCGCCAACCCGACGGTGATGACGCGGCCCGTTGACGGTCCGTCGGACGACTCACCCATGTTCGACACGATCGGAATCTAGGCGTCGGCGCCAGCTCCCACGAGATGCCGTGGCTACCCTGAAGGGGTCGTCGCATTCGCGGCGAGACAACAACAAGGGGAGTTTTCATGACACAACGATCACTTCGATTCCGACTGATCACTCTGGGAGTTCTGGCTGCGGTCGGACTCGTGGCCTGCGGTGGCGACGAGAGCTCGGCGGAATGCCCGACCATCGCCGAAGGCAAATTGACCATCGGCACCGGTAACCCCGCGTACTATCCGTGGGTCGCCGACGACAAGCCAGAGAGCAAACAGGGATTCGAGGCCGCCGTTGCCTACGCCGTCGCTGGAGAGCTCGGGTACGCCGATGCCGACGTCGTGTGGGTACGCACGGGCTTCGACGAGGCCATCCAGCCGGGTGCGAAGAACTTCGACTTCAACCTGCAGCAGTTCTCGATCACCGAGGAACGCAAGGCCACCGTGTCGTTCAGCGAGCCGTACTACTCCACCAACCAAGCCCTCGTCGGATTCGCCGACTCTGCCATCGCGGGTGCGGCGAGCATCGCCGACCTGAAGGACGCCAAGTTCGGCGCCCAGGCAGGTACGACCAGCCTCGACTTCATCACCAAGGTGATTCAGCCGAGCACGGAGCCGTTCGTGTACGACGACAATGCAGCGGCCAAGGCGGCGCTGGAAGCCAAGCAGATCGACGCGATCGTCGTCGACCTGCCGACGGCTTTCTACATCAGCGCAGTCGAGATCGAAGGTTCGGCAGTCATCGGTCAATTCCCATTGTCCGACGCAGTTGGTGCCGACAACTTCGGACTCGTCTTCGACCTCGACAATCCGCTCGTGGCATGTGTCGACGCGGCACTCGCCACCCTGAAGGAATCGGGCAAGCTCGCAGAGATCGAGAATGAGTGGCTCTCCGGTTACACCGGCGCTCCGGTCATCAGCCTCGGCTGACGAAGCGTCACGAGCACGAACGCCGGCAACGGCGCCGTAGTTCACTGATCGCGGCGGCCAGCACCCTCGTGGTGTTGGCCGCCGTGGTTGTTTTCGTGCCCCGCATGCCGCGGTGGGACCGAGTCAAGAAGTCGTTCTTCGACGTCGAGCAGATGCGCGATTCGCTCCCCCGGTTGCTCGACGCCTTCTGGCTCGATATCAAAATCTTCGCGTGGACCACACCCGCGATCTTCATCGCGGCTTTGCTGATTGCCCTTGCGCGAAACTCGCGCTCACCCGCCCTGTTTCCCGTACGAATGCTCGCTGCCGCATACACCGACGTGATGCGCGGTGTACCCGTAATTCTTTGGATCTATCTCGTCGGTTTCGGCGTGCCCGGCCTCGGGCTCGAGCGGCCGTTCAACTCGCCCCTCTTGTGGGGTTCTGTCGCACTCGGCATGACGTATTCGGGTTATGTCGCCGAGGTGTTCCGCGCTGGCATCGACAGTGTGCACGAGAGTCAACGTGCCGCCGCACGCTCACTCGGATTGTCGAGTGCGCAAACCATGCGACACGTGGTGCTGCCCCAGGCCGTCCGACGAGTCGTGCCGCCGCTCCTCAACGACATGGTGTCGCTGCAGAAGGACGTTGCTCTGGTGTCGCTCATCGGCCCGATCGAGATCCTCCGTCAAGCAGGAATCGACAAGTCGAAGTTCGCGAACTTCACGCCGTTCGTTCTGGCTGCATTGATATTTCTGGCAGTGACGATTCCCCTCACGCGATTGACCGACTATCTCTGGCATCGTGAGCGTCGCCGCACGAGTGGAACGCGGGTGGCGGCGTGACACCCAAGGTCAGCCTGCGCGGCGTCACCAAATCGTTCGGTACCAACACGGTGCTGCGCGACTTGTCGCTCGACGTTGCCGCGGGCGAAGTGGTGTCGCTCATCGGTGCGAGTGGCAGCGGCAAAACCACCATCTTGCGCTGCATCAACCTGCTGGAACAGATCGACGACGGTGTCGTGTTACTGGATGGCGACGAGATTTCTGCGATCGGCCGCGACCCCAACCCGGTGCGACGCCGCGTGGGCATCGTGTTTCAAAGTTTCAACCTGTTTCCACACATGTCGGTGACACGCAACATCACCCTTGCACTCACCAAGGTGCTCGGCTTGGGTAGCGAAGCAGCAACCCAACGGGCAACGGAATTACTCACTCGCTTTGGACTGGCCGACAAGGCTGGCGCCTTCCCCGACCAGTTGTCGGGTGGCCAGCAGCAACGCGTTGCCATCATTCGTGCGCTCGCCATGCAACCCGAAGTGTTGCTGCTCGACGAAATTACGTCGGCACTCGACCCCGAACTCGTTGGCGAAGTGCTGGATGTGGTGCGCGAGCTGAAAGGCAGCGGCATCACGCTGTTGATCGCCACGCATGAGATGGCGTTCGCCCGCGAGATCTCCGATCGGGTGTGCTTCTTGCATGCCGGTTCGGTGGCCGAAATCGGCTCACCATCGCAGGTGTTCGGCGCGCCACGCGACGAGCGAACTCAACAGTTCTTGCGTCGCGTTCGTTCGAACTAGTGGCATCGAGATCCGACACCTACGGTCGCCAGTTGCGATCTTCGGGAAGCGCGTCGCCCCCGTCAACGATGATCATTTGACCCGTCACATACGAAGCTCCGGGACCACACAAGAATTCGATGACTGCGGCAACCTCGTCGGGCGTGCCCGAACGAGCGAATGGCGACGCGGCACCGGCTCGCGCTTCGGCAGGCGTCTGCGATCCCGTCGCAATCCAGCCGGGTGCCACCGCATTCACGGTGATCTTGCGCGCAGCGACCTCGAGCGCAACCGCCCGGGTAAGGCCGATCATGCCGGCCTTTGCCGCGTTGTAACCGACGTCACCGACACCAGCCTGCAAAGCACCCGTGGTGCTCGCCACGTTGACGATGCGACCTCCGTCGGACATCACCGCGTCGGCGGACGAACCGCCGACAGCCGACCCCGCACCGAGCACCATCCGCGTGAC
>SXPW01000099.1 GCA_005793785.1 Actinomycetota bacterium
AGATGCTGGCGAAGGAAAAGGGTTTCGAAATCCGCTGGGTTCCCCTCACGACGGACTTCCGTCTCGACCTATCGTCACTCGACCGACTCTTGCAAGGGGCGAAGGCATTCGCATTCACATCGATGTCGAACGTGCTCGGGACGATCAACCCGACACGCGAACTCTGTGCGGCAGCGCACGCCGCCGGTGCAATCGCCATCGTCGACGGCTGTCAATCCGTGCCGCACCTGCCAACCGATGTGCGATCGATGGATGCCGACATGTTGGCGTTCAGCAGCCACAAGATGTGCGGTCCAACGGGCGTCGGCGTGTTGTGGGCACGAGAAGCACTGTTGGAAGCAATGCCACCATTCCTCGGAGGCGGCGGGATGATCAATGAGGTGCGACTGGACGACTTCACGTGTGCGGAACTACCGAACAAGTTCGAGGCAGGAACTCCACCGATCGTCGAAGTCATCGGACTCGGGGCTGCCGTCGACTTCCTGAACCGCGTCGGGATGAGCGAGATTCGTCGCCACGAGATGGACATCACCAACTACGCCTACCGTGCGCTCACCCAGCGGTACGGCAACGACATCACCATCCACGGGCCGACGAATCCCGAACTGCGTGGTGCCACGTTCTCCTTCGCCTTCCGGGGCGTCCACCCGCACGACGTGAGCCAGGTGCTCGACCAACACAACGTGTACGTTCGCGCTGGGCACCACTGTGCGAAGCCATTGATGCGACTGATCGGAGCAAATGCCACCGCGCGCGCGAGCATGTACCTCTACTCCACCGAGGCGGACGTCGATGCGCTCGTCGAAGCGCTTGACGACGTGAGCAGCATCTTCTAGGCGAGAATGGTGACCTGCCCATGAGCAATCTCGAAGACCTCTACCGCGAGGTGATCCTCGATCACTACCGAACGCCCCGGAACAAGGGCGAGCTGCCGCCACCCGCTACGTGCACGGAAGGAACCAATCCGCTGTGCGGTGACGAGATCAAGATCTTTCTAAACGTTTCCGACGACGTCGTGAACGACGTGCGATTCAGCGGGCACGGTTGCTCCATCAGCCAGGCTTCGGCATCGATGATGACGGCAATCGTCAAGGGCAAGTCGATTGACGACGTGCGCGCCGTGGCACGTCGATTCAAGCAACTCATGACCATCGAGGAGGATGACGGAACCACCCCCACCGACATTCGGCTCGGCGACATCGAGGCACTGCAGGGTGTGGTGAAATACCCCGTGCGCATCAAGTGCGCCGTGCTCGGTTGGAACACGTTGCTCGAGGGGCTCAATTCCGCCGGCATCTGACATGCGGCGGTCGCGATCGACACTCACATTCTTCGCCGCGTCGGCGATGATCTTCGTGCTCGCGGCATGCGGAGCAGCGCCAAGCGCCACCAAGGACTCACCCACCGAGGCGTACACATCCGTTGATGGAGCCGGCGGCGATTCGGGCGCCTACGCGGACGTCAGCCTGCAAGAAGTTGGCACGCTCGCTCAACCCGTGGATGCTGCCACTCGCGCGGGCGACCCCGCCATCTATTTCGTCTCTCGTCTCGGCACGGTGCACCGCTTTGTTGACGGATCTTTCGAGTCCACCGCCGTGCTCGACATCGGCGATCTCACCGTAGGGGACGGCGAACGCGGTTTGCTCGGACTGGCCTTCTCCCCCGACGGGGCGACGGCCTACGTCAACTACACCGACGCGTCGGATGACACGACGATTGCTGCACTCGCCGTCGACGAGTCCGGTCGTTTCGACCGGTCGACGCTTCGCACGTTGCTCGTGATCGAGCAGCCATATCGCAACCACAACGCGGGTGATCTGGTGGTGGAGCCGAGTGGCAATGTGCTCATTCCCATGGGTGACGGCGGCTCGGCCGACGACCCCGAACGAGTGGCACTCAACGATGACTCGTTGCTCGGCAAGGTCGTGCGACTTGATCCACGAACGGGAACCACCTCGGTGCTTGCCAAGGGTCTTCGCAATCCTTGGCGGGTCGACTTGTTCGACGATCGTTTGTGGTTGGCCGACGTCGGTCAAAACCGATGGGAAGAGGTGAGCGTGCTCGATGACGTGGCGAAACGTCGTGGCGCGACGTTCACGGGTTCGAGCACCAGGCAGTCGTCCAACCAGAACGCCACCAAGACCGAGATAATCGATTTCGGTTGGAGCGCCTACGAAGCGAACGAGCGTTTCAATGACGACCAATCAAGCCCCGGGCACGTTCCACCAGTCATTGCATACGAACACGGCGACGACGGTTGCTCGGTGAGTGGTGGGGCGGTTGCAGCGGCGGGAGCGCTTCGTGGCCGATACGTGTTTGCCGACTACTGCAGTGGGCGCGTGTGGTCGATTGCCACCAACGATGACGCCCCCGTCATGCTCCTCCACTTCGACGACATCGACTCACCCTCCGCCGTCGTGCGAGCAAACGGGGAACTGTTCGTGCTCTCACTCTCCGGCACCATCTGGAGAATCGATGGTTGAGCGGGCGGAGAGATCGTGCGAACGGTGCGGTCGCACCATTCAATGGCGCGCAAAGTGGGCGCGAACCTGGGACGAGGTCAAGTACTGCTCGGACGGATGCCGCAAACGACGGCTCACCGCCACCGATCTTTCCCTCGAGGTGGCCATTGCCGATCTGCTCGACGCTCGTCCACGCGACTCCTCCATTTGTCCGTCGGAGGCGGCGCGCGCCGTCGGTGGCGAGTCGTGGCGACCCTTGATGGAACCAGCCCGCATGGCGGCGCGTCGGCTGGTGCAGCGCGGATCGGTGGAGATCACCCAGGGCGGGAAGGTGGTTGATCCGAGCCGCGCGAAGGGTCCGATTCGGATTCGTCGACCTCGACGATGAGCGTTGCTCGAACGTCGGCACTCGACGCAGCGACCAATATCTCCCAGGCACCGCCCTCCACCCGCCACGCGCGGCGGCCAGGGTTCCACCTGCGGAAGGCGGTCCAGGGCACGGGCACCGCGATGTCGGCGAACGACTTTGGCGAAACGACCCGTTTCTCCCACGCCGCGAGTCGGGGTGGACTCGTGTCGCCCGCTCGGCGCACGTAGCACTGCACGACCACCGTGGCGTCTCGGGACGAAACGCAACTGACCGGCACGGTCACCGTGCATCGTGGCCACGAGCGGTCCACTTGGACGCGCGGCATGCCCCATGCCGCCTCGCCGTAACTGAGTCCGTGTCCGAACGGAAACAGCGGCCCGATCCCGTTACGTACGTGACCGCGCCAGCCGAACCACTCGGCCTCCGCGTACTGCTGCACACCGTCGACGGGTTGATAATGACGCATCGCGGGTGAATCGTCAAGACGTCGGGGATACACGAGCGGAAGGCGCCCGCCAGGATCCGCATCACCGGAAACGACGGCTGCAATCGCGTCGCCCATCTCCATTCCACCGAAGAACCCGATGAGTACGGCTTCGACATCATCGATCCACGGCATCGCTACGGGGGCACCGGCATTGACCACCACGATCGTGCGCGGGTTGATGGCGGCGACCCTCGCCACCAATTCGTCTTGTCGACCCGGCAATGCAATGGTGTCGCGATCGTGACCTTCCGTCTCCCACTCGTCGTTCGTTCCGACGACGACGACGGCAGCGTCTGCATTCGCAGCACTACGTACCGCCAACTCGAATTCCTCTGGATCCTCCGGCGAACGCACACCGATACGAATGGCGCTGAACCC
>SXPW01000100.1 GCA_005793785.1 Actinomycetota bacterium
CGATCGGAGTTCGGTATCAGTGAGGGCTCCCTTGGTCTGGTCATCGCTGTCGGTTTCTTCACGTCGTTCTTGGCCCAACTCACCATCGCCCCGATGGCCGATCGCGGTCGCTCACGTCAACTCATCTTCGTCGGATTGTCGCTTGCCATCATCGGCAATTTCTCGATGGCATTCGCCGACTCGCTACCAGAGTTGCTCGGCGCGCGGTTCCTCTCCGGCGTCGGGCTCGGCTGTTCACTTCCGGCGATGCGACGAGTCATCATCGTGAGCGATCCGGAGAATCTCGGGCGCAATCTCGGGCGCGTGTTGTCCTGTGAGGTTGGAGGTTTCGCCGCTGGTCCGGTGGTGTCGCTCCTGTTGGTTGACTCGTTCGGAATTCCCGCACCGTTCCTCTTCATCGGCTCCGTTTTGCTCGTGGTTTCCCTCGCCATCTTCACCATGCCGATTCCGGAGACCGCCGACGAAGACCATCCGACGGAGCGATTCGCGATGGATCTCCTGGGTGATCGTGCCATCGCAGCAGGGGTTCTCCTGGGAATCGCCCTCTTCTTCATGATCGGCACGTTCGACTCCCTGTGGGCGCTCATGATGAACGATCTCGCCGCACCGACCTGGATGGCGAATTCGGGGGTCACCTTGTTCGTCCTACCGATGGTGTTCATGGCACCGTACGGAGGGAAGTTCGTTCAACGAGTCGGGCCGTTTCGCGCCGGTGGCTTCGGGATGTTGTTCGGTGCGGCGTGCATGGCGTTGTACGGATCGCTTTCGGTACCGTGGCTCCTCATGGCGGTGTTCCTCATCCACACGCTCAACGACGGACTCACCGTGACGAGCGCAGGTGTTTCCGTCGGCATGGTGTCACCAACGGAGCGACAGGCCGGCGCCCAGGGCGTGCTTGGTGGAATGCAAACGCTCACGGGTGGCGTCGCCGCATCATTCGCAGGGGTCTCGTACGAGAAGTTCGGACGGACCACCACGTTCGTCATCTCGGCGGTCGTCATGGGTGCACTCGTTGTCGGTGCTCGGCTCCTCGCCGGTGACCGTTGGGGTTTGCGAGGCAGCACAACCCCGTCACCTGCGCACGTATAGGCAGCATGGCACACCGCGACGGCGACGGATTTCTCTTCTGCGACTGTGGTCGCGAACACTGGGGACTCCACGGAGCGGCCGGTCTCTTGTTGGTACGTACCGACCTGAATCCTGCCCACGTACTCCTGCAGTTGCGCGCCCGATGGACGCATGGCGGCGGCACCTGGGCGATTCCCGGTGGAGCTCGGGATTCCCACGAGGACATCGTGTCCGCTGCGGTCCGCGAAGCCCACGAAGAAGTTGGCGTCGACTCCACTCGAATCGAGGTACGAAAGGTGTTCGCCGACGATCACGGAGCGTGGCGGTACGACACGGTGATTGCATTCACCACGGACGACGCGGGTGTGCACGCGGCCAACCACGAATCTGCCGACACTCGATGGGTACCACTCCTCGACGTGGGAGGTTACGACCTCCACCCCGGGTTGGCCGCACACTGGAACGACATCGCCGAACTCATCCGCGTAGAGCTCGAGGTGTAGTTACAGGGCGCGGGCGTACAACTCGTGAATGTCACCGCGCGTCGGGTACCTCGGAGTGTTCAGGATGATGAGGTCGCGTAGCGCATCCTGGGTGAGGTCGTTGATGTTGTCGTTGCTGGCTCCCAATTCACGAAGTCGCTTGTTGGTGCCGACCGTTGCCGACAGTTTCTCCACTGCCGCAATCCCCGCCTCGGGGTCGTGCTCGGAACCGAGCGCTTCACCGACATCGGCATAGCGCTGCGCCACGACGTCGCGGTTGAAACGCATGACGTGTGGGAGCATCGTCGCCAGCGTTTGACCGTGCGCTTGGTGCAATTGCCCCGAGATGGGGTGGCCGGTTGCGTGGACGAGTCCGAGCAATGGTCCCGAGGAGAACGCCCGTCCGGCAAGGTGCGACGCGACTTGCATTTGGGCGCGAGCCTCCAAATCGGTTCCGTCGGCGACGACCTTCGGGAGCCACTGACCCGTGAGACGAATTGCGTGCAGCGCGAGTGCATCTGCGTACGGGTTGGAGCCAAGCGATGTGTAGCACTCGATGGCGTGCGTCAATACATCCATGCCGCATGCGGCCGTGCCCCGCGCCGGCATGCCAACGGTGAGCGTCGGATCGAGCAACACCACTACCGGCGCCACCGTCGGGTTGCTGAACGTCAACTTGCGGTGCACCTTCGGATTGGTGAGCGTGTCGGTGATGAGACCACCGCCGTTCGTCTCCGATGCAGTTCCCGACGTCGTGGGAATGGCAATCGTCGGCAATCCCGGCTTGGATGCCTGGGCCTTGGGTGCGAGCGTGCCGAAGTCGATGCGGTCATTGGCATCCAGGTTCGGTGCGAATGCGAGGTTCAAGTTGTCGATGCCGTTCGGTGCCGCCAGTGCGATGTACTTTCCGCAATCCATAACCGATCCGCCACCGATGAACACGACGACGGTGCCCTCCACACCGAATCGTGTGAGGGATGCGACACCCGCCGCCACGTTGACATCGGTGGGATTCGGAGAGACCTGATCGAACACCACGGACTGCACGCCAGCCTTCTCGAGGTTCGCAACGATTGGTGCGACGATTCCTGCTCCCCGCACGCCTTGGTCGGTGACGATGAACGCTCGCTTGCCACGCGCCAGCACGTGTTGCGGCAGCGATGCGGCAACGCCGGGACCCGAGACGGTTTCCGAGAGTGCCGCGAGGTTGAACATCCGTTGCGCCGAAACGACGGGACCGGTGGTTCGGGCAACTTGCTTGACTTGCGTCTTCTTCGACGCCTTCTTCTTGGGTGACTTTTTCCTGGCCGGCTTCTTCTTCGAGGACTTTTTCGGTGACTTCTTCACCGACTTCTTCCTGGCCGGCTTCTTCTTCGAGGATTTCTTCGGTGACTTCTTCTTCGATGCCATGATGCGCGAGTCCTCCCTGGACATGTGCGGGTGTCATCACCCGTAGCGGTCACGGTAGCAAAGTCGTGTCCTTCCCGCTCAGGCGGGCATTCAGCGAGAAGGGGTGGCCGTCAGGCTGGTCCGGAGAATTGGAATCCGTTTCGTTCGTACTCGGTGACGGGAACCCGTTCACCCTCGAATCGGGCGATCTCGGCTCGACCAACCACGTGCCAGTGCACCTCGTCCGGGCCATCAGCCAGTCGAAGTGTGCGTTGCCCCGCATACATTCGTGCCAAGGGCGTCCACTGTGAGATGCCGGCACCACCGAACACCTGAATCGCCTCGTCGATGATCTTGCACACACGCTCCGGCACCATTGCCTTGACCGCGCTCACCCAAATGCGGGCTTCCGCGTTACCCATCGTGTCCATCGCCTTCGCGGCTCGTAGCACCATCAATCGCATCGCCTCGATTTCGATACGAGCCTTGGCGATCACTTCGGTGTTCTTCCCGAGTCTCGCAATCGGCTTGCCGAAGGCCTCGCGAGACAAGCCGCGCCGAATCATCAACTCGAGAGCCCGTTCTGCGGCACCGATCGAGCGCATGCAATGGTGGATACGTCCTGGTCCGAGACGAACCTGTGAGATTTCAAAACCTCGTCCTTCGCCCAACAGCATGTTCGTCGCCGGTACACGTACGTTGTTGAATCGCAGATGCATGTGTCCGTGCGGCGCATCGTCCTCGCCGAAGACCTCCATCGAGCCGAGTATCTCCACTCCTTTTGCGTCCATCGGAACGAGGATTTGCGAGTGGCGCTTGTGCGGTGGCGCATCGGGGCTGGTCAGCAACATGCAAATCATGATCTTGC
>SXPW01000101.1 GCA_005793785.1 Actinomycetota bacterium
GCCAAGTGGCAGTTGCCGGACGACGTGGTGTTCATCGACCAGGTTCCGAAGACTTCCGTCGGAAAGTTCTCCAAGAAGACGCTGCGCGATCGGTTTGCCGATCATCAATTGCCCGGTGCCTAGGTCGGAGCGATTTTCATCTCCTCTTTGAGTTGAATCACCCCGGTTTCTGGACGGTACGTATCGGAATTGCGGCCGAATTCAGTCCAGCCCGTGGTCGGGCTTGTCAAGTCACACCGCCAGGGGGAGCGTGCGTAACTCGTGTACCCCAATTGGGGCATCCACCAACTATCGAAAGGCATTCCCATGACCACCGCCCACCTCAAAGACATCACCGACCTCAAGCCGGGTGCCCCGTTCACCCGAGGCGGCGTCACGCTCATCCCGATCTTCGATCCCAAGCATCGTGGAATCAACATCAAGGTTGCCGGCGACGAACTGATCGTCTCGGAGCTCGAATCGCCCACCGTGCCCGAACTACAGGTGCACAACCCGACCAGTCATGACCTGCTGATTCCCGCCGGACGAATCCTGAGTGGCGGACGTCAGACTCGCGTCGTGAACGTCTCCATCGTCGTGCCGGCTGGCGCCAAGATCGTCATTCCGGTGTCGTGTGTCGAAGCGGGGCGTTGGTCGGGGCGTTCGTCCTTCAACTATTCCGGGCGACAGGTATCTCGTCGCGTTCGAGTGGCAAAGCAGCGAAGCGTGAAGGGAAGCATCGATCGCCGAATGGGCAAACGTTCGGCACAGGGTGAAGTTTGGAACACCATCTCACAAGAGTTGAACCTCCGCCACGTTGATCATCACGCCGACCTCTTCCTTCAAGTGGATGAGGATCTCGACCGACGCTCAGATCGAATTGCCGTGGTGAACGAACTCATCGGCATCGGGGTGGAACCGAACCAAGTGGGTGTCGCCGTCGCCCACGGCGACAAGATTCTCGGTATCGAGGTGTTCCCCAACCATGATGCGCTGAAGGCGTCGTGGGAAGCGATCGTCCGCGCCGCGGTCATCGATGCCGACGAATACACGACGGAACCGCAGGTAAATGAAGCCAGCATCGGTATCGCTGCCCTGGAGAAATTCCTCGCCGAAGTTGCCGCCGTGACGGGTACCGAGGCGGATGGCTGCGGGCGTGGCACGGAAGTGCACGTCGAGACCCCGGCATTCGTGGCCCACGGCCTGCGTGTCGACGGCGAACTCGTCTACTGCAACGCCTTCGTGAACTGATCGCGCAGCGACGCGGAGGCAAGGCGTGCGGGACGCTCGGTTTGGCGTTCCGCACACCCCGCTGACATACTGACGAACGTCGGTTCTACCGATGGCAAGCCTCCTGGTATCTCTCCGCCGAGTGCCAGGAGGCTGCGTTGGTACCTTGTGGGAGGTTCTATGAAATTGTTTCCTGGTCTTACGTTCTCGTGGAAGCGTGCACTCGGCGTGACTGCCGCAAAGCGCAAGGTTTCACGGGCCACGGGAATTCCACTCACTCGTTCGGGGCGTCGCGCGAAACTCGGCAAGTGGTTGGGAATGAAATAGTGCGATCTCGCCTCGAAGCTGGAAGATAGAAAAATGTTCCTCGCGTGGCTCTTCCCCGCACCGAAGTTGAAACCAAAGGATGCGGTCATTGGGGCGGTTGGCGCGTTTCTGGCGATCGGCGCAACATGGTGGTTGAGCAATCGACTCCTCGACGGCAACTCGCCGATTCTCGCCCTCGCGATGGGGGCGTCGGCAATCATCATCTTCATGACGCCACGCGGTCCGATGGCCCAACCCGGTCCCGTGCTGATCGCTCATACTGTCGGTGCCGTCGTCGGAGTCTCAACGAACGAGGTGCTCGACAACACGACCCTCGCTGCGGGCATCGCCGTCGGTCTTACCGCGCTCATCATCACCACGCTCGGTTGTACGCATCCGCCGAGCGGTGGCACGGCGATCAGTGCGGTGATTGGCGGTGAGGCGATCACCAACCTCGGCTACGAGTACGTCTGGCGTCCGGTGTTGTTGAACGCGGTGTTGCTGGTGGTGTTGGCAGTGGTCTTGAATGCCCCGTTCGCCGAACGAAGGTATCCGCTCCCGCTGCGCCCATCGTCCTAATGCCGCTGCGTTCCGCGTTGATTACGGGCTGCGGGTCGGAAGATGGCATCGGGTTCGCTACTGCCAAACGTCTCGTGGCCGCCGGATACAACGTCGCGATCACCAGCACCACCGATCGAATCCATCAACGCGCTGACGAGTTGCGTGCGTTGGCGGCATCGAGCCCCGTATCGGGTGGTGTGTTGAGCGTCGTTGCGGATCTCACCGATGAATCGAAGGTGAGTGCCCTCGTCGGTGCCGCAGTCCAACGGTTCGGGCACATCGACACGCTGGTCAACAACGCAGGCATGGTTACGGTCGGCAACCCGTTGTTCAATGCAACGCTCGGTGACACCACTCTGCAGCAGTGGAACGAGTCTCTTTCGCGAAACCTCACGACGTGTTTCCTCGTCACGCGGATGGTGCTAGGTGCGGGGTCGGCTGTCGGCGGTTCGTCCGCCGACGCGGTGATGTCCGACGGAGGTCGCATCGTCAACGTGGCGAGCACCACGGGTGCTTTGCAGGCTGGTGTCGGTGACGTCGGTTACAACGCGGCAAAGGCAGGCATGATCGGCCTTACGCGGGCGGTTGCGCTCGAGGTCGCTGCGCGCAAGATCACCGTGAATGCGGTGGCACCCGGCTGGATTGCGACGGGCTCGCAGACGCCTGCCGAAGCGCGAGCCGGTGCCGCGTCGCCATTCGCTCGTTCGGGCACGCCCGACGAGGTTGCCGCAGTCATCGAATTCTTGTGTGGTCCCGGAGCTTCGTACGTGACGGGTCAAATGATCATCGTTGACGGGGGCGACGCGCTTCCCGAAGATCGCAACTGGCGACCGTAAGTGTCCGATCGTGACGCCACGTTGGCCTGGCTTGCAACGGATGACGCGGTGGTTGCTGCGCGTCGACTGGTTCGTCGCTACTCACTGCGAATCGAACCCGAGGACCTCGTTTCGCAGAC
>SXPW01000102.1 GCA_005793785.1 Actinomycetota bacterium
CGCAGTTGGAGACAACCAGACCGTCCCGTGAGGAGAGTGTTCTTGCTTGGAAGGCTGGAACTCTAGCCATTGAGCTACACCCGCGGTGTTGCCACCACAGTTTATTGGGAAGGGATTGCGGCGCGAGCCGCAGGTACCTGCCTAGAGCTGCATGCTCTTGATCTCGAGGAATTCCTCGAAGCCGTACTCGCCGTATTCACGACCGTTACCCGACTGCTTGTATCCACCGAACGGGGCGTTGGGGTTGAAGTTTCCGCCA
Organism: Actinomycetota bacterium; assembly: GCA_005793785.1. Taxonomy (GTDB): domain Bacteria; phylum Actinomycetota; class Acidimicrobiia; order Acidimicrobiales; family Ilumatobacteraceae; genus F1-60-MAGs027. The sequence continues at coordinate 260 of SXPW01000102.1, forward strand.
TTCACCTCCACCTGACCGGTGCGCATCCGACGGGCGACCGCCGTGGCCTTGTCTTTGTCGGCCAGCCAGACGCCACCGGCCAAGCCGTAGTCGGTCGAGTTGGCGATCCGTACGGCGTCGTCGATGTCGTTGTATGCGATGATGCTGAGCACGGGCCCGAAGATTTCCTCGCGGGCGATGGTCATGTTCGGAGTGACACCGGAGAACACGGTGGGCTTCACGTAGTAGCCCTTGCTCACTCCCTCGGGTACTCCAACTCCACCGACGAGCAACTTGGCGCCCTCGTCGATGCCTTTTTGGATGTAACCGTTGACTCGGTCGCGTTGGGCTGCCGAGGCGAGTGGTCCGAGGTTGGTGCCTTCGGCGAATGGGTCACCGACCTTCATCTTCGAGGCTGCCGTGGCGGCGTGTTGCTCGGCCTCTGCCAAACGTGACTTCGGGACCAACATTCGGGTGAGCGCCGAGCAGGTTTGTCCACTGTTGAGGAATGCCTTGCCGACACCGCCCATGACCGCCTTGGCGAAGGTTTCGGCGTCGAGATCCTCACCGATGATGTTGGCCGACTTGCCACCGAGTTCCAGCGCCACTCGCTTGATGCTTTCGGCACCTACCTGCATGACGCGTTTTCCGGCGCGAGTACTGCCGGTGAACGACACCATGTCGACGAGCGGGTGTCCGGCAATCGCTTCGCCGACCACGGGTCCGACGCCCGTCACCATGTTGAACACGCCGGCTGGAAGCCCGATCTCGTCGATGATCTCGGCGAGCATGAACGCGTCGAGCGGTGCAACCTCACTCGGCTTCAGCACCACGGTGCAGCCTGCCGCCATCGCGAAAGCAACCTTGGCTGCGATTTGGTGGAGCGGGTAGTTCCACGGTGTAATGCAGCCGACGACTCCGATCGGCTCGCGAACCACCAGCGAACTTCCGACTTCCTTGCTGTAGGAGAACTTCTCGGCGATGGCGGCGGCCTGTTTGAACGAGTTGATCGGTAATCCGACTTGCACGAGTTGGCTCAGCATCTTCGACATACCGGTTTCGCGCGAGATGGCGGTTGCGATTTCGTCCATCCGTCCAGCCAGTCCGTCACCGATACGACTCATGTACTTGGCGCGCTCTAGTACGTCGAGTGACGCCCACGACTCGAAGGCGGCGTGGGCTGCCTTCGCTGCCGCGTCGACGTCGGCCGCGGTACCCGCAGGAATCGTCGCCATCACCGATTCGTCGGTGGAGTCGAAGACTTGGATGGTGTCCTGGCTCGAAGCGGGCACCCATTTGCCGTTGACGTAAATATTCTGATAATTGGTCATACCGTCATACTGCCACCATCCGGTGCGACTACTCTCACCAGACACCCGACAACGGGAGACATCCGAATGATGAAACCCCGCCGAATCCCGCAGACGTTTCCGACGCATTTGGCCATTTTCGGCATGTTTCTGTTGGCCGCGTGCACGCCTTCGTCCGATGGAGCCGCGGGCGTAACTCGTGCGAACTGCGAGGTGGGCGAGTCGGTAGAGGGTCGGGGGACACGAATCGTCGCGACGGTGGCACCAATCACCAGTCTCGTGGCGCAAATCGTTGGTGACACTGGCGCAGCGATCGTGGGCCTCGTTCCAGAGGGCACCAACTCCCACACGTTCGAACCGCCCCCGAGTGCCGCGGCGGTGCTCGAGGAAGCGGACGTCGTCTTCATGAACGGGCTCGTGCTGGAGGAACCGACGAAGGATCTGGCGAGCGTCAATGTCCCGTCGTCTGCCGTGTTGTGCGAGTTGGGCACGTTCGTGCTGCCCGAGAGCGAATGGTTGTACGACTTTTCGTTCCCGAAGGAGGGCGGCAAGCCGAATCCACACTTGTGGACCAATCCATCGATGGCCAAACAGTACGCCGAACTCGTTGCGCAAGTGCTCACGGAACTCAATCCGGAGAACGCCGAGACGTATCGAGCCAACTTGAATGCGCTGGTGGAACGAATCGATGCGTTGGACGCTGCGATGATGTCGGCTACCGAAACGATTCCCGTCGAGGGTCGACTGCTCCTCACGTATCACGATGCGTATGCGTACTTCGCCGTGCACTACGGCTGGACCGTCGTCGGGGCAATTCAGCCGTCGTCCTTCGAGGAGCCGACACCGCAAGACGTTGCCAAACTCATCGACCAGGTACGCGAGCAGGGCGTGCCCGCAATCTTCGGTAGCGAGGTCTTCCCGTCACCTATCTTGGAGCAGATCGGCAAGGAGACCGGTACCCGCTACATCGACGTCCTGCGCGATGACGATTTGCCTGGTGAAGCGGGTGAAGCCGAACATTCGTGGCAGGGCCTGATGCGATTCAACTTCGTCACCATGGTCGAAGCGTTGGGTGGGGACGCCACCGAATTGCGGGGGCTCGACATGTCGCTCGCTGTCGCAGACCAAGCGGAATACTCACGGTGAGGACCACGGCTCGAACATGAGCGCAGAACTCTTGCTGCGTTGTGACGCGCTCACCGTTGCCTACGGTTCGAACGTTGCACTCGAAAACGTCACGATGCACGTTCGCCGTGGGGAGTTCGTCGGCGTCGTTGGACCGTCGGGCTCGGGAAAGACGTCGCTTCTTCGCGCAATTACCGGAGCCGTCAGTGCGGCGCGGGGCAGCGTGGAGGTGGCCCCGGGTGTTCGCATCGGGTACGTGCCACAAGTGGAGTCCGTCGACTGGAATTTCCCGATCACCGTCGGCGAAGTGTTGGCGATGACGCGAATCGGACGTTGGTGGCCGAAGATCACCACGCAGGAGCGAAGTGAAATGGCAGAGGTCTTATCCAGTCTCGGCCTTGGCGGGCTCGAGGGACGACACATTCGAGAGTTGAGTGGCGGTCAGCAGCAACGAGTCTTCATCGCGCGAGCGATGTTCGCTGGGCCCGACGTCCTGGTGTTGGACGAGCCCACGTCGGGTGTCGACGTTCGAACTCGACACGAAATCCTCCACCTCCTTCGCGACCTGCATTCCAGGGGTAGCACCATCGTGCTCACCACGCATGATTTGAATGGCTTGGCGTCGCACCTCCCACGACTGGTGTGCATCAACCGGGAATTGATCGCCGACGGCTCGCCGCGAGAGACGCTGATCTCCGAGGTGCTCGAACGAACCTACGGTGCGCCACTGCATGTACTGGAGCACGGTGGAATGCCGATCGTCCTCGATCACGACTACGAGAAGTCCGAGATGTTTCGCGAGTCACAGCGTCGGTTGAGTGGTTCGGCGGAGTCGTTGTGATGACGCTCGGTATCGACCTTCTGGCGCCGTACGACTTTGCATTCTTCCAGCGAGGCATGCTGGCGGCAACGCTCGCCGGTGCACTGTGCGGTGTGCTCGGAGTCTTCGTCGTGTTGCGCGGGATGAGTTACATCGGCCACGGTCTTTCGCACGCGGTGTTCGGCGGCGCCGCTGCTTCTGCAGTGATTTCGGTGAACTTCTTCGTTGGTGCCGGAATCTGGGGAATCGTGTCGGGAGTGTTGATCGGACGAATTTCGCGTAAGAAGATCCTCGGTGCCGACGCCGCAATCGGCATCGTCACCACGGCGAGTTTCGCCGGTGGCATCGCCTTGTTGAATCGATACGGTCAGGCCCGAAAGAGCATTGAGGCGGTGTTGTTCGGCAGCGTCCTCGGCGTGTCGTGGGTGGACGTCATTGCGATAGCGAGTGTCGGAGTCGTCGTACTCGTCGTGGTGTTGATGGCATACCGAGCGTTGCTCTATGCCACCTTCGATCCGCAGGTGGCGACGGTTTC
>SXPW01000103.1 GCA_005793785.1 Actinomycetota bacterium
ACCGCAGACTCACCGAGCGCAGTCCCAGCGCATCGCATGAGGTGATGAAGCGTTCGATGTCGGCCTTGGTCTGGGCGTACACGCTCTGGGGTCGTAGTTCGGCGTCCTCATTGACGGGAGCAGTGTCGGGAGTTCCGTACACCGCGGCCGAGGACGAAAAGACGATGCGAGCCACTTCGTGTTCGATGAGCGTTTCGACGAGGCTGATGGAACCGGACACGTTGTTTGCGTAGTAGCGAGTCGGCTGTGTCATCGATTCGCCCACCGCCTTGTAGGCCGCGAAGTGGATGACACTCTCCACGCCGTACTTACGACAGACCTTGCCAACGGTGCGCGCGTCTGCAATGTCTCCGACTACGAGGTCGATCCCCGGAATGGCATCGCGGTAGCCGCGTTCGAGGGTGTCGAGGACCACGACGGAACGCCCCTGCTCCTGCAGCAGACGCGCAGTGTGCGAACCGATGTATCCAGCGCCGCCCGTGATGAGAATGGTCATTCGATCAACGCTGCTTCAGCGGTCGACTCTGCTTGTCGCGATCGCGGGCCTTCTCCAATTGTTTGAAGCGTCGAACCTTCTGGAGCGCCTCGGCGGAGTCGATGTCGGCGACTGTGCGCATTCGATGATCACCGAAGGGCTTGGCCACCGTCTTCCAGCCCTGCGGCTCGACACCGAATCGCTTCGCCAGGAGGGCGATGAAAATCTTGGCTTTCTCGTCACCGAAGCCGGGCAACGCTCGCAGCCTTCCGTACAACTCCTTGGCATCGGCGACGTCACGCCACACGTTCGCGCCGTCGTTGTCGTAGTGCTCGCCGATGATTCGGCACAGATCGTGGATGCGTCGGGCCATCGCGACGGGGTAGCGATGAATGGCCGGCTTCTCGCGACAACGGGCCACGAATTGCTCCGGGTCGACGGCGGCAAGTCGTCGCGCATCAAGATGTCCGAATCGTTGACTCAATGTATATGGCCCGGTGAACGCCCACTCCATCGGAACCTGTTGATCGAGCAACATCCCGATGAGGAGCGCCGTACCGTCGCTACGCAGCAAGCGGTCGGCAGCGGGAATACCCGTGACGTAGAGGTCGCGTGCGTGCGACACGGATCCGCGTCTAGACATGCAGTGGGTTCATCGCTTCGGGATTGAGTCCGTAATGAGCAATGGCGTCAGCGACCACTTCAGGTTTGATCTCGCCGCTCAACGACAATGCGTGCAACGTCGCAACGACGATGTGCGGCATATCAACCTCGAAATGGCGGCGCAATGCCTCGCGGGTATCGCTCCGACCGAAGCCGTCCGTGCCGAGCGGAACGAACGTGCGGTGTGGTACGAAGCGCGCGACCTGTTCGGGGACGATGCGCATGAAGTCCGTGACTGCAATGATCGGCCCGCTGCCCTCGTCGAGGAGACGTGTCACGTCGGCATGGCGCGGTGCCATGGTCGGGTGCAGACGGTTCCAGCGTTCGACATCCAACGCATTTTCACGCAGCGTCTTGTACGAAGTGGCGGACCACACGTCGCACGAGGTGTCCCAGCGGGATTCCAGTTCGGCCACCGCCGCACGCGCAGCGGAATGGGCGGAGCCCGAGAAGATCATCGTGGCGCGATGCGGTGCACTTCCCGCCTCGGTCAAGCGGTACAACCCACGCATGATGCCGGCATCCAAATCAGCGACCGCCGGCCGGGGCGGCATCGGGTAGTTCTCGTTGTACAGCGTGATGTAATAGAAGACGTCGGTCGGAATTTCGCCGTACATTTCGTGCAGACCATTGCGAATGATTGCGGCAACTTCGTAGGCGAACGCCGGATCGTACGCCTTGCAGGGCGGCACCGTGGATGCGAGCACGAGTGAGTGCCCGTCCTGGTGTTGCAAACCCTCGCCCATCAGGGTGGTTCGACCGGCGGTCGCGGCAAGGAGGAACCCACGAGTACGTGCATCGGCGGCCTGCCATATGAGATCGCCGACGCGTTGGAATCCGAACATGGAATAGAACGTGTAGAACGGCACCACTTCGATGCCGCGGGTGGCGTACGCAGTACCTGCTGCAATGAAACTGGCGAGACTGCCGGCTTCGGTGATGCCTTCTTCGAGTATCTGACCGGAGGCGGATTCGGTGTAGGAGAGCAGCAGGTCGTGGTCGACGGGCTCGTACTTCTGTCCTTGTGACGCGTAGATTTTCAATTCGCGGAACAGCGAGTCCATGCCGAAGGTTCGCGCCTCATCGGGGATGATGGGAACCACTCGTTCGCCGAATGACGCGTCCCGCGCGAGATTGCGAAGCAGGCGGGTGAATCCCATCGTGGTGCTGACCGACTGTTGACCGCTGCCGGCATCGAACTCGCGGAAGGCGTCGTCGCTCGGCAGGGTGAGTTTGCGTCGGGCAGTGGCGATGCGCCGCGGTACGAATCCGTCCAGGGCGCGCCGACGTTCGATGAGGTACTGGTACTCCACGGAGTCGTCGGGGGGTCGGTAGTAGGGGGCTACGTCGCCCTCCAACATCTCGTCGGAGATCTCGTCGTTCAGTTGCAGTCGATCACGCAACACTCGCAATTGATCGACGTTCATCTTCTTGATCTGGTGCGTCGCATTGCGACCCTCGATCTCGGGTCCGAGCGTCCATCCTTTGACGGTCTTTGCGAGAATCGCCGTCGGTCGACCCGAGCCGAGATTGTCGGCGGCCGCCTTGAATGCGGCGTAGACCTTGCGGTAATCGTGTCCACCGCGTGGGAGCGCCTGCAGTTCGGCGTCGGTCAGGTGGGACACCATCTCTCGCAGACGCGGGTCGGGCCCGAAGAAGTTCTCGCGAATGTAGTTGCCGTCCTCCACGGTGTAGCGCTGGAATTCGCCGTCGACGGTCGTGTTCATCTTGTTCAGGAGTGCTCCTGAGACGTCGCGGGCGAGAAGCTCGTCCCACTTCGAGCCCCAGATCACCTTGATGACGTTCCAACCCGCGCC
>SXPW01000104.1 GCA_005793785.1 Actinomycetota bacterium
AACTGGTTCCCGCCGGTGACCTCGTTCGCCGCATCGTGCGTGAGGCAGAGATAGTTCTCTCGCGCGTGGGCAAACTGACCTCACACTGACGCAGCGAGTCCGTCACTCGCGGGGAGTATTCGCCGTTCAGGCGTCGATGAGGTCGCGCAACTTTCCGAGCTCGGCGGTGGCATTCGCGCCAACCGGACTCACCGACAACATCGTGACTCCGGCCTGCCGAAACGCCGCAACCCGTTCCTTCACGTACCCGGCCGGACCCACCAGGTTGGTGAGCTCCAACATCTCGCGGGGCACCGCACGGGCGGCCTCGTCCTTCTTGCCGGCGAGGTAGAGGTCCTGGATCTCCGTTGCCTCTCGTTCGTATCCGTAGTCGCGACAGATGTCGTTGTAGAAGTTCTTGCCGCGCGCACCCATGCCGCCGACGTACAACGCAACGTTGGGTCGCGCCATGTCCAACACCTTGTCCTTGGCTTCACCAATGAGGGACTCATCGATGGCGAGTAGCCCCCCGGCGGAAATCTCCAACGGCTTCAGCGACGCCGGCCGTTTCGCCGCTCCCTTCTTCAGTGCCTTGCCCCATACCTGCTCGAACTTGTCCGGGACGAAGAAGACGGGCAGCCATCCGTCGGCGAGTTCGGCGGTCGCCTCGACGCTGAGACCCTTGAGCGACGCCCACCACACGGGAATGTCGGAACGCAACGGGTGGTTGATCAACTTGAGCGGTTTGCCGAGCCCGGTGCCTGCACCGGCTGGCAACGGCACTTGCACGGTTTGCCCGTCGTAGGCCAGCGCCTTCTCGCGCTTCCACACTTCGCGACACACCTCGATGTATTCCTTGATGCGTTGCATCGGCTTCTCGTACGGGATGCCGTGAAAACCCTCGATCACTTGTGGTCCGGAAGCACCGAGACCGAGGATGAACCTGCCGCCCGACACGTAATCGCAACCAGCGGCGGTCATTGCCGTCAGCGACGCCGAACGCGAATACACGTTGATGATTCCCGTTCCGATTTCCACCCGTGACGTCACCGCGGCGAGATAGCCGACCTGCGAAATCGCGTCGAAACTGTACGCCTCGGGAATCCACACGACGTCGAGCCCGGCCTTCTCCAGTTCCGCTACTCGACGAGCACCCTCGACGAATCCGCCCGCATAACTCATCATCATCGAAATTTTCATGATGCAGAGAACTTAGTCGGCTCGAACGTCGAACGACGAGGGCGCCGACTTCGGAAGTTCAGTTGACTTGGCGGGTTCGTCCGACCCAGTACGGAGCACGGAGATCCTTCTTCAGGATCTTGCCGCTCGGAGTGCGCGGCAGCGCGTCCGCCCACGCAACCTTCTTGGGAGTTTTGAAGCCAGCCAATTGCGTTCGCCCGAACGCAACGATGTCGTCCTCGGTTACCTCGACACCGGGCTTGCGGACCACGATGGCGAGCGGAACCTCACCCCAACGGTCGTCGGGAATGCCGATGACCGCGACATCAGCCACCGCCGGATGCTTCATGAGGGCGTTCTCCACCTCGGCGGGCTCGACGTTCTCGCCACCCGAAACGATCATGTCCTTCACGCGGTCGTGGATGTAGACATAGCCGGCCTTGTCGGTGTACCCGGCATCGCCCGTATAGAACCAGCCATTTCGAATCGACTTCTTCGTTTCCTCCGGCATGTTCCAGTAACCCTTCATCACCTGCTTGGACCTGATGATGATCTCTCCAACCTCGCCGGCTGGCAGTTGCTTGCCGTCCTCGTTCACGACCTTCAATTCCACGCCCATCGATGGCTTGCCGCACGACCGCAAGAGGTGCTTCTTGGGTCCGTCGATGTCGTGGTCCTCGTGCATCAGCATCGTGACCACACCGGTCGTTTCAGTCAGTCCGTACACCTGCACGAACTGGCACTTGTAGGTCTTCAACGACTGCGCGAGCACCTGCTCCGAAATTGGGGAGGCTCCGTAGGCGATCAACTTCAGGCTCGAGAAGTCGGCCTTGTCGATGTCCGGCACCATCAGCGTGAAGGCGAGCAACGCCGGCACCATGAACGCGTGGGTGATGCGATGTTGACCGATGAGTTTGACCAAGCCACCGACGTCGGTCGCTTCACGGACGATGATCGACTTGCAACCGTTGTACTGACCGGCGGTCGCCCAACCACTTCCACCGATGTGGAAGAGCGGCATCGCGACGAGGTTGATCGAGTGCTCGTTCATGAGCCACAGGTCCCGTGACGTCGGGAGGATGCCCATGAAGTTCTCGTTGGTGAGCATCACGCCCTTCGGTCGACCCGTCGTGCCACTGGAGTACAACTGGAACGCCACGTCGCCGGTCTTGGCTTGTGCGCCCGGGTCGATCGGCTGGTAACGGGACACCCACGACTCGTACGACTCGTGCGTGGGGTGACCGCCGATGACGACGATCTTCTTGGTGTGCGTGAGTTCGCTGGCAATGGCGTCGAGTACCGGAATGAAGTCGGGACCAACGATGAACACCTTGGCCGCCGCGTCGTTCACGATGAATGCCACCTCGGGCGGGGCGAGTCGGAAGTTCACGTCGACACTCACGGCGTTGAGCAGTGCACAGCCATAGAACACCTCGAAGTGCTCGATGGAGTTCTTGTCGAGGAAGGCCACTCGATCCTGGTTGCCCACTCCTGCTGCCTTCAAGGCTTGCGCGACTTGGCAGGACCGCTGATACGACTCCTGCCAGGTCTGTACTCGGTCGCCCTGCACGAGGGCCACCTTCCCCGAGAGATGTTTGCCATGCGTGCGAATGATGCCCGCGACGTTCGTGATCACGGGCGCGGAGGCGCGCGACGGCTTCTTCTTCGCTGGTTTCTTCTTCGCTGGTTTCTTCTTCGCTGGCTTCTTCTTCACCGTCTTGCGAACCGTCGTCTTCTTCGACTTCTTCTTCACCGTCTTGCGGACCGGCTTCCTCTTTGCCTTTTTCTTCACCGTCTTGCGGACCGGCTTCTTCTTTGCCTTCTTCTTTGCGGGCTTACGACGTTTCTTTGCCATGCGCAGACAAGGTAGTAGGTGTCGGGTCACGGGGCAACCCCAAGACACGTTCCGCAAGGATGTTGCGCTGGACCTCCCCGGTTCCCCCACCAATCGTGAGGGCCCGCGCAAACAGATATCCGTGGACGAAACCTTCGTGTGCAAACGTTGCGAACTCCGGGGCCACCGATGTCCCACTCGCAGTAGCGAGCATTCCTGCCGCGCCGACGAGGTCCCGCCCCATCGTCATCACGGCCTGGCCGTGTTCGTCGGCGAGTATCTTGCGTACGCTTGCCTCGGGTCCCGGTTCACGACCGGCCAACCGTTGCCCGAGCGTTCGAAGCCGAACCAGTTCCAAGATGGCGTGCTCGATGTACAGGCGTGTCACCCGTTCACGCGTGACTGCGTCGATCACACGACCGGCATCGCGATGCGTCCGACAGGCGTCGATCACGTCGTTGGCGGTTGGTCCCATGCCCCACAATGCGCCACCCGAAGACAACGACACTCGCTCGTTGCTCAGTGTCACCCGGGCCAGCCGCCAACCGTCATTCACGTCGCCGACGACGTTGGCATGGGGAATCCGAACGTTGGTGAAGAACACCTCGTTGAAGGTTTCTCCACCCGTCATTTCCCTGATGGGTCGAATCTCGATTCCAGGTGCATCCATCGGGCAGACGAAATAGGTGATGCCGTGGTGTTTGTCGGCAAGAGCATCCGTACGTGCAAGGAGGATTCCGAACGCGGCGAACTGGGCCCCCGAGGTCCATATCTTCTGTCCGTTCACCACCCATTCGTCGCCGTCGCGAACTGCCGATGTGCGGAGATTCGCCAAGTCACTTCCGCTATCGGGTTCCGAGAACAACTGACACCAAAAGTCCGCACCGGAGAGGATGTCGAAGAGGTACTCGTCCTTCTGCTCCCGGGTGCCGGCCATGAGCAGTGTCGGGCCGGCCCAACCGATACCGATCGGATTGTTCGGTCGACGCACGCCCGCTCGACGAAGTTCGTCATCGACGATCAACTGCTCGATCGGTGACGCATCGAGTCCCCACGGTCGCGGCCAATGGGGCGCAACGTAGCCCGCCCGCGCCAGCACCTCCGGTGTGGGTCGGGGATTCGTGGTCAGCCATGTACGAACGGATTGCCGGAACGCATCTTCGTCACCAGGCAGGAGTGAGCCGATGTCGCGCACGTTCGCGAGCATAGTGATGGGGATCGCTGATCGATCTCCGCGTCGTTTTCGTCGCCGACTTCACCCGCCAACGAACCGCCTGCGTCACCCGCCAACGAATAGGTTGGAGCAAGTGTTTGAGCGCGCGACGGAGACGGTCACCTCGACGGATGGCGTCGACCTCGTTTGGTACCACGCGAACGTCGCCCCCGAATCGCACTCCGTCCAACCGTCGCACCCACTGCTGTTCTCGCACGCCACCGGCTTCCACGGTCGGGTGTTCACGCCGATCGCGGAACGTCTGACGAGGTTCTCCTGCACCACGTTCGACTACCGCGGTTTCGGGGACACCTCCGCACCGTCGAATTGGACGCTGTCATGGGACGGATTCGGTGACGACGCGTTGATGATGGCACGCCATGTCTCGTCGATCCACGCTCACCGTCCCATCGTCGGAGTCGGGCACTCCATGGGTGGAGCGGCATTGATCATGGCCGCCCTGCGGGAGCCGAACCTCTTCGCGGCACTGGTCGTCTTCGAGCCGATCGTCTTTCCTCCGGAGGTCCGCTCACAGGCTCACCGGGCCAACCCGCTCGCCGACGTGACTCGTCGCCGTCGCACCACCTTTGGCTCCTTCGATGAGGCACGGGGCAATTTCGCCGCCAAGCCCCCGCTCTCCTCACTGCATCCGACCGCTCTCGATGCCTACGTGCGGTTCGGGTTCACCCCGTCCGATGACGGCGTGATCATCAAGTGCCAGCCGGAGTTCGAGGCACGAACGTACGAAATGGGAGCCATGCACGACACTTGGAACTCCCTCGAACGATTGACGGTCCCCACCTGGGTGATGACCGGCGCACACGCGGAGCATTCTCCCGCCGCCATCGCCACTCGGATCGCCGACTTGCTCCCGAACGGCACGCTCGTGGAGTGGCGCGACCGAGGACACTTCGGCCCGCTCGAGGACCCCGTGCGGTTCGCGAGTTTCGTCGCCGACATCGCCGACGCGGCCGCCCGCTAGACACCGCTCACGACGACGGCATTACCGACACGCATCACACCGTGCGCCTACGCTGGCGGACACATGCCAGCGAAGTCCCCCAAAGCGCCCCGACTGTCGCCTTCACGCATCAATACCTTCATCGGCTGTCCGATGAAGTACAGGTTCCAGTACCTCGATTCCGTTCCATCCTTGCCGAGCGAGCCGATGGTGCGCGGATCATTCGTCCATCGAGTCCTCGAACTGCTGCTGAAGCGTCCGCCGACCGAGCGCACGCTCGATGCGGCCCGCGCCGACTTCGACGCTGCACAGGACGAGTTCCGACAGCGGGACGATTTTCGTCTGCTGGGGATGGACGCCACCGACGAAGAGGCATTCTGGGAGTCATCCCGCGAATGCATTCGTGCGTACTACAGAATCGAGCGCCCGGCAGATGCAAACGTGGTCGACCTCGAGAAGTGGGTCTCGGCGCCATTGGGTGAGTTCGAGATCGCGGGTTTCATCGACCGTCTCGAGCGTGATGCACGGGGCCTCGTCGTTGTCGACTACAAGGGCGGTGCACCGAAGTCGCCGCGGTACTCCACCGACTATCTCCGACAACTCACCTATTACGCCCTCATGTGCGAGGTGCAATTGAAGGAAACTCCGCACTCCGTGCGCATCTATTACCTGGGGGGCGGCAAGGACGACCACACACGCGACGCACGGGTGGTGTCGCAAACGGTCACCGCCGACACCCTCAACGAGGTACGTGACACGGCACGAAGAGTTTTCGGGGAGATCGAGGCGGGCAAGTCGACGGGCCGGTTCGCCACGAACGTCACCAAGTTGTGCGAGTGGTGCGACTACCAGCAATGGTGCCCGGCCCACGGCGGCGACCCGAGTTTGGCGCCAACCGAGGGCACGCAACGCGTCGAGCTGCGTCGTCGACAAGTTGGGCTCGAGCCCACGTCATGAGTTCGTTCGTCGCTCGCATCGATGACCTCGATGAACGACTCGACGGCTACTTCGAACCAATCCGCAACTCGCGGCTACTCGTCTATGTTTTCAATACCTCTAGTGCCGTGGGCGACTTCGGGGCGATCTGGCACGTCATCGGCGTGGTCGGTGCCCTGAACGGCGCACTGAGTTGGCCCCAGGCGTTGACCCTGGCACTCCTGATGGGTGGCGAGAGCCTGCTACTCAATCAAGGAATCAAGCGAATCTTCCGCCGCAAGCGTCCGACCGTGTCGGGCGACGATCGATTCACCGTCCGACGACCACTCACCAGCAGTTTCCCCAGCGGCCACGCGTCGTCGGCGTTCTTTGCCGCCATCGTGCTGAGCGGATGGCTCAGTCCCGTGTGGACCGCGGTGTTCTTCGCGTTCGCCGTAGTCATCGCGCTCAGTCGAGTGGTCGTTCGGATTCACCATGTCAGCGACATCGTCGTAGGCTCACTGGTCGGCACGTTGCTCGGCACCATCGCCGTGCAGTTCACTGCCACCATCTCGTGACCGACGACGCCTTCGCTACCGACACCACTCCCCCTCGCTTCGACGTGCGAATGAGCGAAGCCGAAGGGCTCATGTGGCGACTGGAGAAGGATCCGTTCCTCGCATCGACCTTCGGCAATGTCACCATCCTCGATCGACCGCTCAATTTCTCGCTCTTCCGTGAGCGGATGAATCGCGCCACCGTCGCCGTACCGCGCCTGAGGCAGAAGGTGCGACCGAGTCCCGCAGCACTCGGCGCCCCGAAGTGGGTCGATGACGCGGAGTTCAACATCGACTACCACGTGCGAAGGATGTCGCTCCCGGAACCCGGCTCGCTTCGCCAGTTGCTCGACCTCGCCGCGTTGATCGTGAACGACCCGTTCGAGCGAACACGCCCGCTCTGGCAGTTCACGGTGGTGGACGGACTCTCGGGTGGACGCGGTGCACTCATCGTCAAACTGCATCACGCGGTTGCCGACGGCGAAGGGAGCGTGCTGTTGTCCCTGCAATTCATCGACCTCGCTCGCCACGCACCACTCCCGCCTCCGCCGGTTCCGCCGCAGCCCGCCGAGCCGTCGATCACCGATGACGATGCGCCTGCCGACCTGCTCACCTCGTCGGTGGGCGATGCATTGCGCGTTCCGATCGGTCTCCTCAAACAGGTGCGCAGCGTCCTCGCCGACCCGGCACGACTCCCAACGCTGGCCACGCAGGTCAACGACTCGCTGCGCGGACTCGCCGCACAAATGGGCGAATCCGACACCGCTCGCTCGCCGTTGTGGACCAAACGCTCGTTGCAACGTCGGCTTGAGACGGTGCGAGTGCCGTACCGGGAACTCATCGACGCGAGTCGAGCACTCGGCGGGAAACTCAATACCGCATTCGTCACGGCGATCGCCGACGGTGCGGGCGCGTACCACCGTGAACTCGGGGCCCCCGTCGAGTCGTTGCGGACGTCGATTGCCGTGAGCACGCGAACCGAGAACTCGGGAAGCAACGCGTTCACCCTGGCGAAACTCCTCGTCCCGACGGGTGACATGCCCGTCACCGAACGATTCGCTGCCGTGAACGAGTCGCTCAGTCAGGCGCGCGCCGGTGCAAAGAATGCGTCGCTCGACACGCTTGCGTCGCTCTCCAGCACGTTGCCCACGTCGGTACTGACGAGACTGGCTCGTGCGCAGAGTCAATCCATCGACTTCGCTACGTCCAACGTACGAAGTGGCGGTGTCCCGCTCTACATCGCGGGAGGTTTGATTCTCGAGAACTACCCGGTGGGTCCGTTGGGAGGAGTCGCGTTCAACGCCACCTTGTTGTCTTACAATCACTCGCTCGACATCGGTCTGCACATCGACGCCGAGGCAGTCGCCCAGCCCGAATTGCTACGCGACCATGTGGAGCGCGCACTCAACCGTCTGATTCACGCTGCGCCACCGCCGCTGCGGCCCGCGCCGTCGGCTATTTCGCGACCGAAGTGGTGGACTCGGTTTTTTCGCTGAGCAACTGGCGGACGTCGAGCAACAAGTCGGCCACCTCCGTGGTGGTCACCAACTGGCGTTGTCCGATCTCCGAGAGCGCCTTGTCGATGACTCCGATGGCTTCCGCGATGACGACCAGGTCGTGCGATGCGGTGGCTTGAATGGTCTCGGTCATCGGCACTGTTTCCTTCCGTTGGTCTTGCTGCGAGAGGCTATCCCCGTCGCATTCCATGATGACGGATACGCACGATGCATCTAACATCGTGCCATGAAATTCACCGGTGCGGTTGCCGTTGTCACAGGCGCTGGCGGTGGCATCGGATCTGCACTTGGTGAACGATTTCACGACGCGGGCGCCACGGTGGTGCTGAGTGACCGTGGTGGCACCAATCTCGAGGCGCTCGGTGCGCGACTGAACGCGCGTCGCGCCAACTCCGCACACGTCATCATCGCCGACGTCTCAGTCGAGTCCGAGAACCAGCGCCTCGTCACCCAAGCACGCGAGATTGCCGGTCCCATCGATCTGTTCTTTGCCAACGCGGGCGTCGGAGCCGGCACCGACCTCGGTTCGTCGGAATCCGATTGGAACACCTCCTTCGACGTCAACGTGCACGCGCATCGCTGGGCGGCCAAGTATTTGATGCCCGAATGGTTGGCGGCAGGACGCGGGTATTTCGCCAGCACGGCCAGCGCGGCCGGTGTGCTCGCACAGATTGGTTCGGCACCGTACTCGGTAACCAAGCACGCCGCCGTGGCGTTCGCAGAATGGCTGTCGATCACCTACGGGTCGCGCGGCATCAGCGTGAGTTGCCTGTGCCCGCAGGGTGTGAACACGGCGATGTTGCGCGGCGGGGATCGACCCGCAACAAAGGACTCGGCGATCGACCCCAACGAAGGCAACGTCGTGCGAGCAGTTGGCGCCGTGCTCGAGCCCGCCGAAGTGGCCGACGTCGTGCACGACGCCCTCGTCGCCGAACGATTCTTCATCCTGCCCCACGCCGAAGTGGCCGACTACATGCGGATCAAGGCAACCGAACACGAACGCTGGCTCGGTGGGATGCGCAAGCTGCAGAAACGGGTACTCGGTTTCTGACCAATCCACCGAATCGAACGTGGATTACAAGTGGCGGGTTGCAGCGGCGAACTCACGCCACTGCGGCATCGGCAACGCCATGAAGTTCTCGTCCAACACCTGGATGCTGACGTGTGATGCGCCCGCGTCGAAATGCGCCTTGATTCGGGCGACGGCCTGATCGATGGTGCCCCAGGCGACGATGGCATCCACCATGCGGTCGCTCGGTGGTGTCGTCTTGTCGCCGAGATCGGCGTCGGTGTAGCCGAGTCGGCGCAGGTTGTTTGCATAGTTCGGCAACCGAATGTAGGTGGACATGAACTTGCGCGCCACCTCGCGGGCCTTCGTCGGATCCGTCTCGAGGAGTACCGCTTGTTCTGGTGCGAGGAGCGGTCCGCTACCCAGGACGTCCCGCGCAATCTTGGTGTGTTCGGGCGGAACGAAATAGGGGTGCGCACCGAGTCCTCGCTCCGCACTCAGCGCAAGCATGCGCGGACCGAGCGCAGCCAGCACGCGCCGCGGCGTCGAAGTCGGCGCAGCGGCGGCGTACAGTCCGGAATCCATCTGATCGAGGTACGCCACCATCGCCGAATACGGCTTGTCGTAACTCCCCTTGTGCAGTTTG
>SXPW01000105.1 GCA_005793785.1 Actinomycetota bacterium
CGTCGGTTCGTTGATGATGCGCAAGACCTCGAGACCGGCAATCTGGCCTGCCTCCTTCGTGGCGGTGCGTTGCGCGTCGTCGAAATATGCAGGAACGGTGATGACTGCCTGATTGACGGTGTCACCGAGATACGCCTCGGCGTCGCGCTTCAGCTTCATCAGCGTGCGAGCGCTGATCTCCTGAGGTGTGTACTTCTTTCCATCGATGTCGTCCGAATGCCAGTTCTGCCCCATGAAGCGCTTGATGCTGCGGAAGGTTCGATCGGGATTGGTGATCGCCTGGCGCTTCGCCACTTCGCCGACGAGGACTTCTCCCGACTTGGAGAACGCCACGACCGATGGTGTGGTGCGTGCACCCTCGGAGTTCGGGATGACGACGGGTTCGCCTGCTTCCAAGACGGCGACGACCGAGTTGGTCGTTCCGAGATCGATTCCAACGGCTTTGGGCATGGTGGTTCCTCCAACTGAATTGAGGGCGACAGCCTACGGGTAGGAAGTCAGAAGTTGAGCCAACTCGGCTCAGGCTTTATGTCACCCTGCTGTGAGGGTCGGCTGAGGCTCCGAACGGTGCCGGGAGATGGCCGTGCAATCCGTAACTACGGGTTGGGCAACGACAACTACGGGTTGGGCAACGACGCGAGCGCCGCCGAAATGGCATCCCACTTTGGCAGAGACGGCACCGCCCCCTTCACCTGGGTGGCGAGGGCTCCCGCGACGGCAGCGGCGTCGAGTGCGCGACGAAGCACGGTGAGCCCGCCGTCGAGTGCCAATCGTGCGGCGAGAGCACCACAGAAGGCATCGCCGGCTCCCGTGGTGTCGATCGGGGTCACTGGATACGGGGCGATGCGAGTCTCCCCGTCGCCGTTCACGAGGAGGGCCCCGCGACGACCTTGTGTCACCACCACGTGGTCGACGCCGCGCGCCCGAAGCGTCGATGCACCACCGAGGAGTTCCACCTCGTGTTCGTTCGGAGTGATCACATCGACGTGTCGGACGATGTCGTCGGTGAGTGGGAGTGCGGGCGCGGGATTCAGTACCACGATGGTGTCGTCGCCTGCGAGTTCGACGGCACGACGTACCACCTCGAGTCGAGTTTCCAATTGCAGCAACAACACCTTCGCCGTCGTAATCACCGACCGAGCGTCATCCACATGCTGTGGCGACAGTCCGTGATTCGCACCGGGGACGACGATGATGAGGTTCTCGGCATCATCGGAGACTCCAATCAAGGCACGACCCGTTGGCTCGCCAACGGTGGCGAGATGTGCAATGTCGACGGCATCGGCGACGAACGAGGTTCGCAACGTTTCGCCCGCCGAATCGGCACCAACTGCTCCGACGAATGCCACGCGCGCACCTGCGCGGGCGGCCGCGATGGCTTGGTTGGCGCCCTTTCCTCCGCACGCCTCGAAATACCCGTGCGCCGACACGGTCTCCCCTGGATGCGGCAGCCGAGCGGCGAGTGCAACGAGGTCAAGATTCGCCGAACCGACGACGACCACATCGAATGGTGTACGTGCAGTCATGTGCGTGGTCCTTTGGGTGGAGCGTCCACCCCTAGCCTTGCGGCGTGAGCGCGACAACGCAACCAGCAAACCACGTTGGTGTGCTCGTGGTGCTTCGCCATGGTCAGAGCACGTGGAATGCGTTGAATTTGTTCACTGGTTGGCATGACGTACCGCTGAGCGAGCAGGGTGAACGGGAGGCCGACGCGGCAGGTCGCACCTTGCGCGAGGCGGGAATGCGCTTCGACATCGCCTATACATCGCTCTTGACCAGGGCGATCGACACGAATCGCCGCGCGTTGGCACAACTCGGACAGCCCGAACTACCGGTGGTCACCGATTGGCGACTCAACGAACGCCACTACGGCGCACTGCAAGGATTGGACAAGAAAGCGACCACACAACGGCACGGGGCTGATCAAACAAAACTCTGGCGGCGAAGTTTCGACGTTCCACCGCCACCGGTTGATCGGTCGAGTGCCGAACATCCCGCGAACGACCCCCGCTATGCACACCTCGACCCATCGGTTCTCCCGGCGACGGAGTGCTTGCAGGACGTGGTGACCAGGGTGGTTCCGGTCTGGCATGAGACATTGGTGCCGCAACTCAGATCCGGCAAGCACGTGCTGGTGGTCGCACACGGCAATTCGCTACGTGCACTCGCCATGCATCTCGAGGGTCTGACACGCAACGAGATCGCGGAATTCAACATTCCCACTGGCGTTCCGCGCGTGTACCGATTCCACACACCAACGCCCGACGATGACGGTCGACACGAGTTGCGGGTGTCACAGGTGTCGTACCTCGGTGATGAGACAGCGATCGCGGCAGCGACGAACGCAGTGGCGGCGCAAGCAGGAACCTGAGACAACCTTCACCGCCAATTTGTGCACGCTTGCACGAATAGACCCGTACCGTTGAGGACATGCCCCGCAACATCACTCCCCTCACCACACTGCATCACGTACCGCTTTTTTCTTCGTGCTCCAAGAAGGATCTCGCTCGCATCGTCAAGGCGGCCGATGAGGTTTCCTTCAAGGCAGGCCGGATTCTCATCGAGCAGGGTCAGCCGGGTCGCGAAGCCTTCATCATCCTGAAGGGGAAAGCCACCGTTCGACGCAGCGGCAAGAGGCTCGCTTCGATCGGAGCGGGCTCCATGGTCGGCGAACTTTCTCTCCTCGACCACGGCCCGCGCACCGCCACCGTTACGTGCGACACGGATTGCGACGTCCTCGTCATCAGTCAACGTCACTTCCACAGCGTGTTGCATGACGTGCCGGTGCTGGCCAACAAGCTGCTTGCCACGCTGGCGTCACGAGTGCGCGATCTCGATCGCGCCATCGTTGGCTGACGAATCGACGGCACCTCGGGCTCCGTTCGGGACATCGTCGCCACACAACTAGCGTTGCCCTCAAGATGTCGGGGGAAACTACAGCAGCCGCACCACGGACTCGACGGCTGAAGCCGTACCAACTCTCGATTCTCCTCGGGTGTGGCATCGGGCTGTTCACGTTCGTCTCGGGTGTCATTCCCACGCTCACTGGTTGGGAGAGCGACTCACCGGTGCACCGTGAAGTATTCGGGGGCATCCCTGGGGCACTCAAGGTGGCGTTCTACACCGTCATACCCGTGATGCTGGTGTGGGGATCCCTGCGCTTTGCCGATCGGATTCGCAACTGGGAGCGTGGCGCACCGGACGATCGCCGAACGACCCGCAAGAACATTGCCCGACGACTCGCCGACTTCCGTGCGGGCGTGTACATGAAGACGCTCCTGCGCGACTCCGCGGCCGGGCTCATGCACTCGATGATGTATTTCGGTTTCCTCGTCCTCCTCGGGGTCACCACCGTGCTGGAAATCGACCACCAAATGCCCGAGGCGCTCAAGTTTCTGCACGGCGACGTCTATCGCGGTTACGCCCTCGTTGGAGACGTTGCCGGAGTGGTGTTCACTGCCGGCGTCGTGTGGGCAATCTTGCGCAGGTACGTGCAGCGGCCGTACCGCATCCGCATCAAATCGAAACCCGAACATGCGTGGATTCTCGGTGTACTCCTGGCGATTGGTGTCAGCGGATTCGGCACCGAAATGTTCCGTATCGCTGCCGAACAAGCCGCGGGACGGAACGTCGATTACGAACGGTGGAGCGTCGTCGGCTGGCCGCTGGCCCAGTCGGTGAACGGTCTCGCTCTCGACACGCTGCAGAGGTGGCACCAGGGCTGGTGGGTGTTCCACGTGGTCACCTTCGTGGCGTTCCTGGCGTTGCTTCCCATCACGATGCTGCGACACATCTTCACCTCCCCACTCAACATGTACCTGCGTGATCGCGACCGTCCGAAGGGTGCGATGCGTGCCATGCCGAACTTGGCGGAGACGTCGCTCGAATCGTTCGGTGTGAACGCGATCGAGAGTTTCACCTGGAAACAGTTGCTCGACCTGGACTCCTGCACGATGTGTGGTCGGTGCACCAGTGTTTGCCCGGCGCACGCCACCGGCAAGCCACTCGATCCACGAGAAATCGTGCTGAAGAGCGGTGAGGTGATGGCGGCCACCGCCACACACGCCCCCGGCGGACGCGTATCACCCCCGCTCGGCGCCGACGCCGAAATCACCATCAGCGCCAATTCGGTCTTCGAACGCATCACCGCCGAAGAAGTATGGGCGTGCACGTCGTGCAAGGCCTGCGACGAGATTTGTCCGGTGAACATCGAGATACTCGACAAGATCCTCGACATGCGGCGCTATCTGTCGCTCATGGAGAGCAACTTCCCCGCCGAACTCGGCAACGCCTATCGCGCCATGGAAAACCAGGGCAATCCTTGGGGTATGAACCAGGGTGATCGGGCGGCATGGGCGAACGACCTCGAGGTGACCGTCCTCGATCCTGGTCAACCACTCACTCACGAATACCTCTACTGGGTGGGCTGTGCCGGCTCGTTCGACGACAAGAACAAGAAGGTCACCCAAGCGATGGCGAAGTTGCTCAAGCGAGCCGGTATCGATGTCGCCATTCTCGGACCGAGCGAAATGTGCACGGGCGACAGCGCCCGCCGAAGCGGCAACGAGTATCTCTTCCAAATGCTCGCCACACCGAACGTCGAGATGCTCAACGGGATGGGCGTGCGCAAAATCATCACCCAGTGCCCGCACTGTTTCAATACGTTGAAGAACGAGTACCCGCAGCTCGGCGGCAACTACGACGTCGTACATCACACACAGCTCCTGGAAGAACTCATCTCCTCCGGTCGCCTCGACATGACGAATGCATCGTTGGACGACCGCATCACGTACCACGACTCGTGTTATCTCGGTCGACACAACGACGTGTACCTCGCGCCGCGCAAGGTGGTGGGCTCCATCAAGGGGATCCAAGTCGTGGAAATGCCGCGCAACGGCACCAAGGGCATGTGCTGCGGGGCCGGCGGTGCGCGCATGTGGATGGAGGAGAACGTCGGCACCAAGGTGAACGACGAGCGTGCCCGTGAGGCCATCGCCACCGGAGCAACTCGCGTCGCAACAGCGTGTCCGTTCTGCTACATCA
>SXPW01000106.1 GCA_005793785.1 Actinomycetota bacterium
GGTTGCACGCGGCGCACCTCCACCATTCCGTACGCTCCGTCCCACATCGATGGTTTCTTGACCGGGCGTCGGCGCGTCATGCCAGGAACGCCCACGCGACGAGACCAGCGAAGATGACGAAGGCGCTCGCGATGACGGCGTAATCCAACGGAGTCGCCTTGTACTTGCGGTGCGGATCGAATCCCACCATGCAAGTATCGTCGGTGTATGGCTGAGATCGAGGTCACGCAATCAGATGCGATTGCGACCGTCACCATCAACAGACCCGAACGCAAGAATGCCGTGACCGGCGACATGTGGGCCCAACTCGCCGAAACATTCCGCGGACTGTCCGCCAATGCCGACGTTCGATGTGTCGTCATCACGGGTGCCGGGGGAGAGTTCTGTTCGGGCGCCGATCTCTCCGCCCGTGAAGGCAGCGGTCGACCGGTACATCAGCTCGCGGCGATGCGACACGTCAACGACGCCGCATTGTCGTTGCACCGCATGCCCCAACCGACCATCGCCAAGGTGCGCGGCGTCGCTGTCGGCGCGGGTTGCAACATGGCGCTCGGTTGCGACCTCGTCGTGGCGAGCGAGAACGCGCGCTTCAGCGAGATCTTCGCCAAACGCGGACTCTCGGTGGATTTCGGCGGTACATGGTTGTTGCCACGCCGCATCGGCCTGCACCGAGCGAAGGAGATGGCGCTGTTCGGTGACATCATCTCCGCCGCCGCTGCCCGCGAACTCGGATTGGTGAACCGAGTCCTTCCCGATACCGACATCGACGCATTCGTCGACGAGTGGGCACGACGACTGGCGGCTGGACCGCCGATTGCGCTGGCCCTCACCAAGCGAATGTTGAACAATTCAGCGCACGTCACGATGGAAGAAGCACTCGACGACGAGGGAGCGGCACAAACCGTGAACTTCGGAACCAAGGACACCATCGAGGCCATGGCGGCCTTCATGCAGAAGCGGGAGCCGAAATTCAAGGGCTACTGAGTGTCGTCGTTGCGACACTTGCGCTCCTAGCGCCCTTTGCCGACGAAGGCGACGGCACCGACGAACAAGGCGGAACCGACGCCACCGACACGCTCATCATCGAGTCGGCCGTCACCACGGTGCCTTCGTCGTGCACCACGCCCGAATCGTTGCGGAGCGTCTTCTTGGGAACCGTCGTGAGTGTGGAGGCGAACTTCGTCCTCTATTCGATTGATGCCGAGCGTTTCGGAGCCGTCACCGACCTGTTGCGCGATGGGGTGCTCACCGTGCGATACCCGATCGACGATGTGAAGTATCTCGACATCGGGGAACGGTTCCTGGTGGGAGCCGTCGCAGCGCCATCGGGAATTCGGGGTGATGTTCCGGTGTTGGAATCCAAGGTTCGTGTTCCGCCCGACATGTTCGGCGGCGATTCCGTCGCGGCGGTACAACGCGTCTCCTGCCCCGACTACGAGGACCCGGTGCGAACGCTCCTGGCCAACGGTGATCCCATCGACACCGGCATCCTGCGTCCGCTGCTACGAGATCGCAGTGGGTTGTTGCGCGCAATACTGCTGCCCGTCGTCGGTGGACTCGGCGTGCTGTTTCTCCTGGCTGCCAGCCGCTATCTGTTGGCGGGTGCTATCCGTGGAATGCGGAAGTAGCCAGGCCGCGCAACTCGCTCACGGCGTGACCGAGACCCTTCTCGTCGCGGAAGAGCGCACTACCGGCGATCAACACGTTGGCTCCCGCGCGTGCCGCGCCGGCGATGGTGGTCGGTGAGATGCCACCGTCGACCTCGAGATCGACCCGGTCGCTCAAATCGGCCCGGTTGATCATGTCGCGGACGATGCGAATCTTGGGTTCCATCGTCGAAATGTACGACTGACCACCGAACCCCGGGTTCACCGTCATGACGAGTACCAGGTCGACGAGGTCGAGCACGTTGGCGACCTCGTCGGGTGGAGTCGCCGGATTCAGCGCGACCGCGGCGGTTGCCCCGAGTTCGCGAATGTTCCCGAGCGTGCGGTGGAGGTGGTCGCACGCTTCGGCGTGCACGATGAGTCGCTGACAACCGGCCTCGACGTACCGCTTGGCCATCACGTCGGGCGTCAACACCATGAGGTGTGCCTCGAACGGCTTCGACGTGAGGTGCCGAGTCGAGGCGATGACGTCGGGACCGAAGGTGAGATTCGGGACGAATTGGCCGTCCATGACGTCCCACTGAATGAGGTCGACACCCGCCGCGTCGAGCGCGACGACCGCCTCGCCCAACTTGGAGAAATCCACGGGCAACACCGACGGAGCGATCTGCACGGGACGCATGTCGTTTCAAGCCTAGGGTCGGTACTCGTGACCGACGCCGAATCATCCGCGCAGGTCGGCGCAATTCGACGACTACACATCGAGCGACTCGTTGCCGGCGGTGATGGAATGGCACGTGATGCCGACGGGCGTGTCGTGTTCGTCGAGTCGGTCGCGGCAGGCGAGCACGTGGACGCCGAATTCGTGGAAGTGAAGCGCGACTTCGCACGAGCCCGCGTGGTTTCGGTGGTTGCACCGTCGATGGAACGCGTGCAGCCGCCGTGTCGGCACGTGGTCGACGGTTGCGGCGGTTGCAACTGGCAACACATCGCCACGACCGCCCAGCACGATGCGAAGGTGGAGATCGTTCGTGAGGCGTTCGCGCGAACCGCACGGCTCCCAGAGGTGCCAGTCACCCGTGGCGGCTCCGTCGGTCACGACGCACTTCGCACCACCGTGCGCATGGCGGTAACCGCCGACGGTCGGCTCGGTTTCCGTCGCGGAGCATCCCACGAAGTGGTGAACATCGAATCGTGCCTCGTCATGCATCCGCGAATCGCCGAACTCGTGGAAACCGCGGGAGTTCGCGTCGGGAAGGACGCTCACGGAACGCCTGAAGTTTCGTTGCGCTGCGGCGATGCCACCGGCGAACGTGGCGTGTGGTCGCACGATCGAGCGCGACTGCTCGGACTTCCCGATGACGTGGTGACCGGTGCGGGCGCGGTGGTGCACGAAGAAGTGGCGGGAGTGCGATTGCGGGTCTCGATGGAGTCGTTCTTCCAGGCGTCACGCCAGGCGGCGGAGTTGTTGGTGGATGCCGTATCGCGTGCAGCGGACGGTTGCCTCGATGGTTCGGAGGGTCCGGTGATCGACGCGTACGGGGGAGTCGGGCTGTTCAGCGCCACGCTGGTGCCCATCGACGTGCAGGCAATCCTGGTGGAGTCGAGCAAGGCGGCGTGCGACGACGCCTACGCCAACCTGCGCGGTCACACCGCCGACATCGTGCAATCCCGATTCGAACAATGGAAACCGCAATCCGCGGGACTCGTCATCGCCGACCCCGCAAGGAGCGGTCTCGGCAAAGCCGCCGTGAGTGTGATTGCGCACACCGATGCGCCGCGGGTGGTGTTGGTGTCCTGCGACCCCGTGGCCGCCGCCCGCGACGCCCGACTGCTCGTGGACGCCGGATACTCACCCGACGCGGTGGAAGTGCTGGATCTCTTTCCGCACACCCACCATGTCGAAGTCGTGAGCACGTTCCGCCGTTAGACCCGAGTTACTTGCGTTCATAACATGGAGGGGTGGCAACTCGTGGTGGCGAACGTTCCGCGCACTTTCCTCGCATCGAAAAGAAGTACGGAAAGCCGGTGGCATTCTGGTTGAAGCAACTCGCATCGCTGCCGAGCGACAAGTACGCCGATCACATGGAGTTCCTCCGCGAGCGTCACGGATTCAGTCGCGAGCACGCGAACGCACTCATCATGTTCAACCGCGGTTCGACCTCGTCGAAGCGACACGCCGACCCGAAGCAGTACCTCTCGACGCTCGACGCCAAGAAGGTCAAGACCGTCAAGGCGATCTTCAAGGCGGTTCAGACCAAGTATCCGAAACTCGAACTGGTGATGGCGTGGAACCAGCCAATGTTGACCACCGGTACGGCATACGTCATCGGGGTGTCGGTGTCGAAGAATCACATCACGCTCAACCCGTTCAGCAAGGCCGTCATGGACGAATTTCGCACGAAACTCGCGGCCTACGACCCGTTGAAACACACCTTCAAGGTGCCCGTGGACTGGAAGGTCGACGTCGGTCTCCTGCAGCGACTGGCCAAGGCCCGTCTCGCGGAAATCACGAAGTAACCGCCGACGAGAGCGAACTCAATTCGCGACGTCCCGTGCGGTAAGTCGCAAGGATGCAAACACCACTGTGGCGAGCCATGCCGAGCCGGTGACGAGCAACATCGAGGCAACGGGTGAATCGAAGGCGTCGCGAAGTTGTCCGCCGAGAATCGGGCCGAGTGATCCGCCCAGCGTGGACACCAATCCGACGCCGCCCATGATCGCACCGAGGTTCTCCGTGCCGATCACCGACCGGGCGATGACGCCGTCGAGTGCCGAAAGAGCCCCGATGGTGATACCCGCAATCGCCACGTAGATGATTGCGATGGCCCACTGTCCGCTGCCGAGAAGAAGCAGGGCGCCAACTCCGAGGAGTGCGCGTGCGGTGATCATCAGTCGCGGAGCACCGAATCGCTTCATCGCCGGAACGAGCGGCAGGCGACCCGCCAACTGCATCAATCCACGAGCACTCGCGAATCCGGCGGCGACGCTCGAGGTGGTTCCCGCCCATGTCATCGTGGGTACCTGGTACACGAGCAACGTCGATGCGGCGATGCCCGAGAGGAATGCGGCAAGTGTGAACCGACGCAGTCGCCAGTCGCGCGCCGCCATGCGGAGTGTGCCACCGAGCTTTTCCTTGGCCGGAGCGGACGCCGTGCGTGGTACGCAAATCGCGGCACATGTCACGAACACGATGCTTGTGACGAGTGCCGGAAAACGAATCGCAGATTCCCAACCGAATCGTGTTCGCAACGCTTCGGTGAGAGGAATCATGATCGGAGATGACAGGGCGCCCCAGATCGTCAGACGAGTGATCGCACGTGCCGCGTCGGAATCCACCGTGCGCACCGCAAGAGGCTGTGTGAACGAGTAGAACCCGCACGCACCCATGACGCCGCCCCCGAGGGCGTACGCAATCAGGAACGTCGTGCCGGAGAAATTCGCGCTGGCGGCATAGATGCAGGCGCCTATCGGGCCGATGATTCCCAGGACGGCTCGTGGTCCGATGGTGTCGAGACGGCGGCCGGTTGCGATGGCTCCGGCTCCGGCCAACAAGTTCGCCGCGCCATAGGTCAGGCCGAGCGTTCCGGAGGAAACTCGGTGGACGACGGTGAGATCCTCGAACAGCACCCCGAACCCGTAGAACCACGTGCCGTAAACGACGATCGTGAGAATGCCGAGTGCGTCAAGGCGCAACCAAGAGCGACCCGACGGCACGGGAATGATGACTTGCGACTAGACGCGCGCGGAGATGGAGACGTCCGTCGGCGATGGCGCGCAGCACATTTCCGGCTGTTGCGCGTCCGTCGAAGACTTCGGAGTGTTCTTCATCTGTTCTGCATCTGCGAGCACGGTGTAGACCTCGAACTTGTGGTCCCCACCCTCGACCCAGAACTTGTCCTGCACCGCATAGCAACAGGTGGTCTCACCCTCGACGAACGTCGGAAGCCCCACGTTCGTCACACGGGCGTGCTCGGAGCGAACCTCGTCGACCGACTGCACCTCGACACCGAGATGGTTGATCGAGTCGTCCGCACCTGGGTTCTCGATCAGTACGAGTTTGAGCGGGGGATTGCTGATGGCGAAATTTGCGTAGCCCGGACGTATCTTGGCCGGCGCCACTCCGAAGAGTTTCGTGTAGTGGGCGATTGCGGTGTCGAGGTGGTCGACGTTGAGGGCAAGTTGCAGACGGGACATGTCGTCACCTTACCGAC
>SXPW01000107.1 GCA_005793785.1 Actinomycetota bacterium
ACAACACGTAGAACTGCTCCTCCACCGCCAACGACCACAAGTGTCGGAGCGGCACGAAGTCGAACGCCGTGAAGTAGGAAGTGCCGACCCAGATCTGGAACCAGTTGAAGCCATACATCAACGCTGCGATGATGTCGCCCCGCAGATTCCCCAGCGTGTCACGCTCGAAGAGCGAGCAGTAGACCGCAACCATCGTCAACAGCAACCACAATGCGGGCAACAGTCGTCTGGCACGTCGCATCCAGAACTGTTTCAGACTGATGGAACCGTCACGTTCCGACTCGGCAATGAGCAGCGAAGTGATGAGAAACCCGCTGATGACGAAGAAGACCTCCACACCGAGGAATCCACCGCCGAGCCACTTCTTGTTGGCGTGATACACGATGACGGCAACAACTGCCAGAGCCCGAACTCCGTCGAGCGCAGGGAGATACCCGAGCAGGCTCGGACGCTTCTGGTTCATACCAATCCGAGGTTGCGGCAAATCTCGCGCGGTGACTGCGAACGGTTGAGCGTGTAGAAATGCAGACCTGGTGCTCCTGCCGCTAGCAGGTCGCTACTCAGTTGCGTCGCCAATTCCACGCCGAAGCGTCGGACATCCTCCGCGCTATCCAACTCTGCGAGTCGATTGGTGAGCCAAGTCGGGATAGCAGCCCCTGACATCTGGGCCATCTTCACGATCTGCCCCTTGTTGCTGATCGGCATCACACCCGGAATCACCGGCTTGTCGACACCGAGCGCCGCCAGTTCGTCGACGAGTCGTCGATAATGCTCGACGTCGAAGAAGAATTGCGTCATCGCAAAGTCGGAGCGTCGCAACTTGTCTGCCAGGTGCAGACGATCCGATTCGCGCGAAACGGAGCGTGGATGCACCTCGGGGTGCGCCGCAACACCAATGCAGACGTCGAAATTCATCCGCAGGTATTCGACCAGATCGAGTGCAAAACGGAATTCCGCCCGGTCGAACGAGGTTCCATCGGTCGGAAGATCTCCACCGAGGGCCAGGATGTTCTCGACGCCAGCGGCCTTGTATTCCCCCATGAGTTCGTCGATTTCCGCGCGGGTCTGACCCACGCAGGTGAGGTGGGCAACAGGAGGCACCGAGCCGTTGCGGGCCAACCCCACCACCACATCACGTGTGCGATGTCGAGTGCTGCCGAGGGCCCCGTAGGTAACGGAGAAGAAACTCGGGTTCAACGGCGACAACTCCTCCAGCGTGGAGATCAACTGGGTTTGGGCTTCGTCCGACTTCGGAGGAAAGAACTCAAACGAGTGCGTCCGTCCACGTGCAAGGAGCTCTCCGACGCGCATACGTTTCTCAAAGGCTACGCAAGCAGCGGGTCGCCACCGAGCGTGACGGCGAATCAGCCAAGCGAAGCGATGATCTGTGCCATCAGTTGCCCCGCTTCAGTCGGATTTGCTCCGACTTTCACGCCTGCGGCCCGCAGTGCATCCATCTTGCCTTGCGCAGTTCCCTTGCCACCCGAGACGATGGCACCGGCATGGCCCATCTTCTTGCCCGCTGGCGCAGTGACCCCTGCAATGTATGCACTCATCGGTTTGGTGACCGTGGAGGTTATGAATTCGGCGGCTTCTTCTTCCGCCGAACCGCCGATTTCTCCGATCATGAGAATCGCACTCGTTTCCGGATCGTTCTGAAACTCGGCGAGACAATCGACGAACGAGGTGCCCGGCACCGGATCGCCGCCGATGCCCACACAGGTGGTCACCCCGATGCCCTGTTGCTTGAGTTCGAACAACGCTTGGTACGTGAGCGTGCCGGAACGCGACACGATGCCGACGTTCTTGCCGCCCTGTGTCGGCTTGTGTGCAATCTCACCGGCCGTGATGCCGATGTTGCAGCGCCCCGGGCTGATGATGCCAGGGCAGTTCGGTCCGAGCAGACGAGTGCGCGGAAAGTCGCGCTTCAAGGTGGCGTACACCCGTGCTTCGTCTTGTGCCGGGATTCCCTCGGTGATGCACACGACGAATCCGACGCCCGCTGCCGCTGCCTCGAGAATGGCTGCAGGTGCGGCCTTCGGTGGCACTGCCACGAACGACGCATCGGCACCGGTTGCCTTGACAGCGTCAGCGACGCTGTCAAACACGGGAATACCTTCGACATCCTGGCCGCCCTTACCCGGCGTTACGCCGCCAACCACTTTCGTGCCGTAGGCACGATTGCGCAGTCCGTGGAACTTCCCTTGTCCTCCGGTGAGTCCTTGGACGATCACCTTGGTGTTCTCGTTGACGAAGATCGCCATGTTCAGCCGACCTTTCCCTTGGCGATGTCCACCGCGGCCCGCGCCGCCTCGAGCATCGTTGGCTTGGAGATCAATTTGCTGGCGGGAATTCCGGCTTCGGCGAGTATCGACCGACCTTCATCGGCGTTCGTGCCGTCGAGTCGGATGACGATCGGCGCACGAAGTTCGACTCGCCGCATCGCTTCCACGATTCCCTTGGCGACTTCGTCACCTCGTGTGATACCACCGAAGATGTTGATGAAGATGCTCCGCACCTTGGTGTCGGAGTTGATTACCTCCAGAGCCGCCGTCATGAGTTCGGCGTTCGCGCCACCGCCGATGTCGAGGAAGTTTGCCGCCGTCCCGCCGACCTGGTTCACCACGTCGAGCGTGCTCATCGCCAGCCCCGCACCGTTGGCGATGATGCCGACGCTGCCGTCGAGACCGATGTATTGCAGGTCTTTCTCGCGCGCCAAACGCTCACGGTCGTCGAGTTCCTCGGTGGCGCGGAACGCCTCCCACTCGGGGTGCCGGAACAATGCGTTGCCATCCAAACTCACCTTGGCATCCAGCGCGTGGACCTCGCCGGTCGGCTTCAGAATCAACGGATTGATCTCCGCGAGATCGCAGTCGCCCTTGACGAAACAGTCGTACAACTTCACGAGGATGTCAGCAACGCCGTCCAGTGCCTTGGCGGGAATCCGCGCATCGGCGGCAGCTCGTTTCGCCGTCGCACCGTCGAGGCCAACGACGGGGTTCACATGCAACTTCACGATCGCCGACGGATCCTTGGCGGCCACTTCCTCGATATCTACACCACCTTGTGCGGACAGCATCAGTAGGTGCTTCTTGGCCGCACGGTCGAGAGTGAATGACGCGTAGTACTCCTCGGCAATGTCGGATGCACATTCCACCCACACCCGTTTCACCACGTGACCCTTGATGTCCATTCCGAGGATGTTGGAAGCATGCGTCGACACTTCCGACTTGTCGTTCGCCAGTTTGATTCCACCGGCCTTGCCACGACCGCCGACCTGCACCTGCGCCTTGACCACCACCGGGTAACCGACGCGTTCGGCGATTGCAATCGCCTCGTCCACCGTGTGGGCGACGTCACCGGCCGACACGGGAATGCCGAACTTGGCGAAATACTGCTTGCCCTGGTACTCGAACAGATCCATTACTTGCTCACCTTTTCTCTCTCGTCGAGCGTTGCCTCGAGCCATTCAGCGATCGCCTTCAACGACGAACCCGGACCAAAGATCTCGCTCACACCTTGTTGTTTGAGGACTCCCGCATCGGAGTCGGGGATCACTCCACCTCCGAAGATCAACACATCGCCCAAATCGCGTGAACGCAGTTCGTCCATCACACGGGGAAACAACGTGAGATGTGCGCCGGACAGCAGGGACAACCCGACTGCGTCGACGTCCTCCTGGAGCGCAGTCTCGGCGATTTGTTCGGGCGTCTGATGCAAACCCGTATAGATGACCTCAAATCCGTGGTCGCGTAGTGCCCGGGAAATGGTCTTTGCGCCACGATCATGACCGTCGAGGCCCGGCTTGGCAACGACTACGCGATACGGCCGCTTCACAAGTATGGAAGCCTATGCCACGAGGCTTGGCACAATAAAGGTCGTGTTCAAGCGACTCGGTTCCCCGCTGGCGCGTGCCGTCGTGCCGATCGTGGCAGGTCTCGCATTCTTCGCCGTGCTGTTCGGCGTCACCTGGCTCTTTGCCCAACGGGCGACCGACAATCGCCAACGCGAAGTGCGACCAGGTGACTACACGTTCAGGGTGGGCCCGGTGGACGACATGGCCGACATCGTCGAGCGGGACGGTCCGATCTTGTATCCGGATCTCCGCGACACCGCATACGAGCGCACCATCGTGGTGGACCACACGGGTGACGAGGCAGCACTCGGATGGCAGGTGTACTACGCCTACCCGGCGGATCGGAGCCCATCATGTTTGGTGACGCACGTCGAGGACACGCGTCAGTTCGTCGACTGCGATGGCCGAACGCTTGAAGTTGAAGAGCTGTTCCGACCCGTTGATGCGCGTCCCGTGGTGGAGAATCGCACGAGCCTGTTGATCGACTTACGCGCACCGTAAGACTCGCCCCACCGACTCCGCTACCGCTTCGTCAGTGGTGACTACGACACCAGCCCCACCGACTCCGCTACCGCTTCGTCAGTGGGGCCCATGCCAACGCGAGGACTTTGGTGCCCCTATCGGCGAAACGCACCGTGGCTTCCGCTTTTTCACCCGCGCCGTCCAGATCGATGATCACACCCTCACCGAACACCGGGTGCACCACGTCGTCGCCGATCGAAAATTGGTGGGTCACCTTCGGTTCACGCACGGGTGGTCGCAAGGCCTCACTCGCCGCCGAGGTCACACTGCGTCCGCGACCTCGAAAATCAGGCACGGGAGTGCGTGACCAGTCGGACTGCTCACGCAAATGTCCGCGACCCTCGTCGGCGCCGGTGTCGACACTGCCCTTGCGGTCGAGCAATTCGAGCGGAATCTCGTCGAGGAATCGGGACGGCGGGTTGTACTGGCGGGAGCCGTGCAAACTTCGGCACCATGCGTGGGTGAGATACAGGCGTCGTTCCGCCCGCGTGATGCCCACATAGGCGAGCCGACGCTCTTCTTCCAACTGGGTGGGATCGAGCAGGGTGCGACTGTGCGGGAACACACCCTCCTCCCAACCCACGATGAACACGGTGGGAAATTCCAGCCCCTTCGCCGAGTGGAGGGTCATCATCATCACCTTGTCGTCACCGGCGATGTCGTCGGTGTCGGAAACGAGTGACACTTTCTCGAGAAAGTCGTTGGCGTCGGGGAATTCCTCGGCTGCGCCAATCAATTCCTCCAGGTTTTCGATGCGACCCTGTGCCTCATGGGTGTCCTCGTTGCGCAACTCGGTGAGATAACCGCTGCGCTCCAGCAATTCGCGTAGCAGGTGGGCCGGACCATGATCCACCTCGCTCTCGAGTGCATCGATGAGCGAGAGGAAGTCGTTGATGCCACGCAGCGCAGCGCCACCAACCCCAGCAGCACCCGCGCGCCTCAACGCCACCGACAACGCGAGGCTCTGTTCCTTTGCCAGCGCCGACACCTTGTCGAGACTCGTATCACCGACACCCCGTTTGGGCACGTTGATCGCGCGGCGGATGCTCATCTCGTCGGCTGGATTCATCACGCAACGCAGATAAGCAATCGCGTCCTTCACCTCCTTGCGGTCGTAGAACTTGGTGCCACCGATGACTCGGTAGGGCACGTCTCCGTCGATGAGGAATTCCTCGATGACGCGGCTCATTGCATTGGTGCGATAGAACACCGCGATTTCCCGCCAATTCACGGCTTCGTGGCGGTGCAGACGCTTCAGTTCCGAGATCACGAAACGCGCCTCTTCATCCTCGTCCTCGGCGTAATAACGGACGATCTTGTCGCCGGTGCCGACCTCGGTCCAGAGTTCCTTCGGTTTTCGTTCCACGTTGTTGGAGATGACGGCGTTGGCCGCGTCAAGAATCACCTGGGTGCTGCGGTAATTCTGCGCCAACACCACCGTGTACACATCCGGGAATGCCCGCTCGAACTGGAGGATGTTTCGGTAGTCGGCACCACGGAATGCATAGATGCTCTGGTCGGTGTCACCCACCACACAGACGTTGTGGTGTTCGCGACCGAGCAACAGGACGATTTCATTCTGCGCCAAATTGGTGTCCTGGTACTCGTCGACCAGTACGTGTTTGAAGCGTTCCTGATAGGCGCTGAGTACGTCGGCGTGGTTCCGAAAGAGATGTACGACATTCACCAGGAGATCGTCGAAGTCCATCGCGCCGGCTCGAAGCAGGCGATGTTGATACTCCTCGTAGATCTCCGCATACTTGGTTTCGAACGGACCGAATGCCGTTTCGGCTGCACCGGCGGGATTCACCAGTTCGTTCTTCCACAAACTGATTCGTGCCTGGGCGCCCTTGGACGGAAAACGTTTCGGATCGAGATTCAGATCGCGGATGATCTGGCCGACCAACCGCAAGGAGTCCGCCGAGTCGTAGATGGTGAAACTCTTGGGGTACCCGAGACGGTCCGCAGTTGCGCGCAGGATTCGCACGCATGCCGCATGGAAGGTGCTCACCCACATTTTGTCCGCAACGTCACCGACGAGGGTCTTCACTCGGGCTCGCATCTCCTGCGACGCCTTGTTGGTGAACGTGATCGCCAGGATGTTCATCGGGTGCACGCCGGAGGCGATGAGATGTGCCACCCGGTGGGTAAGCACTCGTGTCTTCCCCGA
>SXPW01000108.1 GCA_005793785.1 Actinomycetota bacterium
CAATATGAAAATTGCAACGCCAGAGCCTAACTCGCACTGACATTGCGTGCCCTTTGCGAAGCCCAATTCGCCAAAGGGTGGCACGTGCACGAAGTGCCTTGGGGTGGACGACGGGGCTCGAACCCGCGACCTCCAGGACCACAACCTGGCGCTCTAGCCAACTGAGCTACGCCCACCAAGGGCGCTCCATTCTGCCACGAGTAGAGTGTGGGTACACACCTGTTTGGAGCTGATAACCATGCCAGCGGCTGATAAGACGCTGTCGCAATCACTAGTGACCCGGGCCAAGGAGATCACTGCCCGTGAACTGCAGGTGTATGCGCAACGAACCAAGGGTTCCCAGGCGGCGAATACCCGCGCCCGCAAATCGCTCCCGCTCGGCGTGCCGTCGAGTTTCCAGGATTACGACCCGTATCCCATCGTGCTCGCCCGTGCTCAGGAGTACTGGTCGGTCGATGTCGACGGCAATCGATACGTCGACTACAACATGGGCTTCGGCGCGTTGTTCGCCGGCCACATGCATCCCGCAGTGCGTGCAGCCGTCTCCGCCCAACTCGACGACGGCACTCTTTTCGTGACTCCCTGCCCGAGCAATGCGGAGGTGGCCGAGTTGCTCGCCGCCAGGTACGGATTCCCGCTGTGGCGCTTCACCAACTCGGGCACCGAAGCCACCATGGATGCGC
The DNA here is from genome assembly GCA_005793785.1 of Actinomycetota bacterium. Lineage (GTDB taxonomy): Bacteria > Actinomycetota > Acidimicrobiia > Acidimicrobiales > Ilumatobacteraceae > F1-60-MAGs027. The sequence goes on from SXPW01000108.1 coordinate 684, forward strand.
TCCGCGTGGCACGCGCTGCCACCGGTCGAGAGAAGATCGTCAAGGTCGAAGGCGGATACCACGGCCATCACGACGAGGTGATGGTCTCCATGAAGCCGTCGCTCGATGTGGCGGGTCCCGCCGATGCCCCAAATTCGGTGGCGTCCTCGGCAGGAATCACCAGGGGAGTCGTCGGCGACACCATCGTGGTGCCGTACAACGACCCCGAGGCGCTCGAGCGAGCACTGCGGAACCGTGACGTCGCGGCGTTCATCGTTGAGCCCGTGATGCAGAACATCGGCATCTGTCTGCCCGTCGACGGATATCTGCAGGCCGCGCGCGACATCACCCGCAAGTACGGCACGCTCCTCGTTTTCGATGAAGTGAAGACGGGCATCACGGCGGGTTGGTCGGGTGCCGCTGGTGCACTCGGAGTGGAGCCGGACCTCGTGGCGCTCGCAAAGTCGATCGGCGGCGGACTACCGCTCGGCGCGTTCGGCGGCAAGCAGGAGTACATGGACGAGATCACCAACCGACGCGTGGTGCACCTCGGCACCTACAACGGAAATCCGATGTGCATGGCAGCGGCTCGGGCCGTACTCACCGAAGTGTGCACGCCCGAAGCCACCCGCGAGGTCATCGCCCGCAACCACGCTCTGGTGGAGGCGTGTCGCTCCGTCATCACCCAGCACGGTCTGCCCGCCAACGTGGTGGAATTCGGCGCCAAGGGTTGCGTCACATGGTCGTCCGAGCCGATTCGCAACTACCGCGACTACAAGGCAACCGACTTCGATCTCGCGTTCGCCCAGTGGATGCACGGAATCAATCGCGGCATCCTGTTGCCGCCTGGTCTGGACGAACAGTGGCTCATCTCGGTGATGCACACCGAGGAGGCAGCCATGACCTACGCCGGCGTCTTCGCCGATTTCGTCGAAGAACTCGTCCGCTGACGGCGATGCCGACGCAGCCGTCGCTCGGCAACATGTTGTGGCGCGGGCTCCTTCGTCGATGTCCGAATTGTGGTGACCGTCGTGCGTTCTTCGTCAAGTGGTTCGTGCGCCGCGAACGTTGCGCAGGCTGCGGAATTCGTTGGGAGCGCAACTACGAGGGCTTCATGCTCGGAGCGATGGCGATCAGTTTCATCACCACGGGAGGCTCGCTGATCATCACCATGGGTGTCGGCGTGGTTGTCACATATCCCGACGTCGCACTCATGCCGGTACTCGGTAGCACCATCGCCGCGACACTGTTGGTGGGAGTCGGCGGATATCCCATCTCCTACACGCTGTGGCAGGCGATCGACCTGTATTTGCGACCACTGAACGAGGACGACGGCGAAGTCACCGCCCGCAGCGTGCGGGCATAGTCATGTCGGGCGCGCCGTTGGGTGACGGTGGGCCCAAGAGTTTCTCGCCCGACGATCGGGACACGGTCGTTGGCCCGCTCGGTCAACTCGTACATCGAGAGGGACTTCAACATTCCGAACGACTTGCTCGTGCGTGGTACACCGTCGGAAACTCGGTGTGGTGCCTCGTCGGCAACGGCTTGTCGAATCAAACGTACGTGCGTGGCCCCGAGGGAATCATCGCGATCGACTCCGGTGAGTCGTTGCAGGAGATGCGTCTCGCGCTCGCCGAGTTGCGTCGGCACACCTCGGAACCCATCGTCGCCGCGCTGTACACGCATTTTCACTACGTACAAGGCACCACGGCCATCGTGGAGGACCGTGAACGGATGGGTATCACCGCACCACTCGCGGTGTACGGTCACGAACGCATCGCCCACAATCTGAGCCGTGCCGGTACGGCCATTGCACCGACGTATACGCGCGGCCTCGTCGAACAGTTCGCTCTCGCTTTGCCGAACGACGGCCCCGACGGTGTGGTCAACGTCGGGCTCGGGCTCGCGTACCGCAATGCCGAGCACGCGCCATTCACGCTGGCGCACTTGCCCGTCACGCATCCGTTCTCGAATGCCACGACACTGAAGATCGCCGGTCTCGACATCCACGTGCAACCAGCGCCATCGGATGCCGACGACTCGGTCACGTTCTGGTTTCCGTCGTTGCGGGTAGCGGTGAACAACCTCGTATGGCCGTTGCTCTTCAACATCTTTGCCATTCGCGGCGAGGAATACCGCGATCCACGAGTGCTCGTGACGGGGCTCGATCACCTCGGTGGATTGTGTGCCGACCACCTGGTGGGAACCCATGGTCCGCCAATTTCGGGTACCGACGACGTGGCGCGTCGTGTCACCAAGTACCGCGATGCAATCCAGTTCCTGTGGGACCAGACGGTTCGTCACACGAACGCGGGTGCGACGTCGGTCGAACTCGCGCACGCCGTTCGACTACCCGCGGAGTACGAGGACGACTACCTGACCACGCAGTTCTACGGAGTGGTGGAGCACCACGTGCGACAAATTCGTAGCGGTCTCTTCGGCTGGTTCGACGGCGACCCGGTGAACCTCTTCCCTCTGGCGAGGGCCGATCGCGCGAATCGTCTCGTGCACGCGATGGGCGGCGCGGCCATCGTTCGCGCCCAATGTGCTGCGGCCACCGAAGCAGATCCGCGGTGGGCGTTGGAACTTGCAAGCCTTCTCGTGGCTCGTGACGACGCCTCAAACGACGACCAGCAACTGCTTGCCGGCGTGCTGCGGGTCATTGCGCGACGAACGACGGCCGCCAACATTCGCAATTGGTGCCTCACCAGGGCGCGCGAGGCCGACGGGTCGTTCGATGCTCGTCGACTGCATGCCCATCGCTGGTCGCAGCGACAAGTGGAGTCGTGGGGGTTGGTCGCGACGCTCGACGTGTTGCGAGTGACGCTCGTTCCCGAGCGAGCAATCGGTGTGGACGTGCACGTTGCCTTCGTCGTGACCCGAACGAACGGCACGGTGAGTGCGGGGCTCCACGTACGAAACTTCATCGCCTGCCCGACCGATGGCACGGGAGCCACCGTCGAAGTGCGACTCTCCAGCGAAGCGTGGAACGCCCTCTTGGGTGGTGCCACCACCCTCGACGAGACGCTGGCGTCGTCATCGGTTGAGGTGATCGGCGACGAACGCGAGTTGCGTCAGGCACTCGGGGTGTTCGATCATCCGAGCCTGACCCGCTAGTACCCACTTCGTCGCGCATTCCGCGCCAGCAACGAGGGATTCGGTCACATGATGTGCTTGGTGGTGACACGTCAGGTCCGTGGCGTATAGAACTATGGATGACATGAAGCGAACGCTCTTCATCCTTCTCGCGACGACGGTCGCATGGGGCTGTTCCG
>SXPW01000012.1 GCA_005793785.1 Actinomycetota bacterium
ACGTCCTTGTCGACGAACGCGGTGGAATTGGTGGGGTCGAGGTAGCGCAATTCGTACCAGCACGAGCCAGCCCACTGCGGCATGACGTTGATCTCGCGACGTACGCTCGCTCGTGGTACCGACTCGCCGGTGATCGGGTCGTTGATCGCCATCTCGACGTGCACCCAGTCCGCGCGGCGGGCGAGCGGCGGAATCGGATCGGTGACTTCGTCGTTGGGGTCGAGGGCCTGGGGTTTGAAGTCGGAGAGTTCGGGCAACTGCACGGGGAGCAGAGCATCGGGCACGCCAACGGGCATGTCGTCGGCGTCGTACACGATCGGGAATGGCTCGCCCCAATATCGCTGACGGGAAAACAACCAATCGCGCAGTTTGTACGTCACGGCGGATCGCCCGACTCCGCGGGTCTCGAGCCACTCGGTGGTTCGACGCTTTGCGACCACCATCTCGTCGATGCCGTCGAGCACGAGCGCGTTGTCACCGGCGGACTCGGAGTCGTTGCGCGAATTCACGTACGTCCCCTCGCCGACGAAGGCGGCCGGCCACGAGGCACAATCGACCGATGGTGGAATGTGATGCGCGGCAAACCACGAGTCGGGTGGCATCTGCGTGGCGACGATCGGCAGGTCGTAGGTTCGGGCGAAATCGAAGTCGCGTTGGTCGCCCGATGGCACCGCCATGATCGCGCCGGTTCCGTAGCCCATGAGGACGTAATCGGCGATCCACACGGGTACGTCCTTGCCGGTCACCGGGTTCACGGCGAATGCGCCCGTGAACACGCCGGACTTCTTTCGGGTGTCGGACTGCCGTTCGGCATCGGCCACGTCGGCTGCCTCGCGGCGGTACGTCGTCACCGCCGAACGTTGCTGCGGGGTGGTGAGCGTGTCGACGAGCGGATGTTCGGGCGACAACACCATGAACGTCGCGCCGAACAACGTGTCCGGCCGGGTCGTGAACACTTCGATGTCACCGGCAGGCGAGGCGAACCGCACCCTCGCGCCCTCGCTGCGACCGATCCAATTGCGTTGCATGATCTTGATCGACTCGGGCCAGTCGAGTCGATCAAGATCATCGACGAGCCGATCGGCGAAGGAGGTGATTCGCATCGTCCATTGCCGCATGTTGCGTTTGAACACCGGATAGTTGCCGATGTCGCTGCGTCCCTCGGCGGTGACCTCCTCGTTGGCGAGGATCGTTCCGAGGCCCGGGCACCAATTGACCGGCGCGTCCGCTAGATAGGCGAGGCGGTGTTCGTTCACCAGTTGTTTGCGCTGCCGAGGCGACATCTCCTTCCACGGAGCCCCGCCCGTCGGCCGTGCACCGGAATCGAACTCGGCAATCAACTCGCCGATGGGTCGTGCCTTGCCGGTGCGTTCATCGCACCAGGAGTTGAAGACCTGCAGGAAGATCCATTGCGTCCACCGATAGAACGACTCATCGGTGGTGCTCACACTGCGGCGGGCGTCGTGCGCGAGGCCGAGACGACGCAATTGTCGACGCATGTTCGCAATGTTCGAATCGGTGTTCTCGCGCGGATGAATTCCAGTGGTGATGGCATGCTGCTCCGCGGGAAGGCCGAAGGAGTCGTAGCCGAGGGCGTGCAGCACGTTGTGCCCGGTCATTCGCTTGTAGCGGCCGAAGACGTCGGTGGCGATGTATCCAAGCGGGTGACCGACGTGCAATCCCGCACCCGACGGATACGGGAACATGTCGAGGATGAACAGTTTGTTGCGGCCGGCGATCCGCGCGAGATCGGCAAGTGGTCCGGCAGGGTTGGGTGTTTCAAAGACCCGCCCCGATTCCCAGCGATCCTGCCACTTTGCTTCGATTCGGGCGGCCAAACGAGCGTTGTAGCGCTCCTTTGGGATGGAATCGCCCACGGACATCTTCACTTAGCGTAGTTGTATGGCCCGCAACCGTCGTCGCACCTCGGACGCACAGGACCGTCGTCGCCATGAACGCACCGCGCGATTGAGCGAAACGCTGCGTGAAGTCATCGCCGACGAACTCGCCAAACTCGACGATGATCGACTCACGATGGTGACCATCACCGCCGTGGACGTCGACTCGGAGATGAACCACGGAACGGTGTACTTCGATTCGTTGCAAGGAGTAGAGGCGGACGAAAAAATCGTCGATGCGCTCAACGAGTATCGCAAACGACTGCAGCACGAAATCGCTTTGCAGGTGAGGTCACGTCGCACTCCGGTGTTGCAATTCAAACCCGACGAAACGATGCGTGCAGCGGCACGGATCGACGCCGTGCTGCGAGAGGATGCCGCCCGTCGCGCGACGAACGCAACCCTTGCCAACGAGTCCGGCGCAACGCCGTTGCGTCCCGCCGACGACTGACGAGGCGATCATTCCCCGCAAACCGGCCAGTGTCCACGGTTTCGTCGTCGTCGACAAGCCGGTTGGAATCACCAGTCACGACGTGGTCGCACGTATCAGACGACGGTTCTCGGAGCGACGTGTGGGACACTCCGGCACGCTCGACCCGGACGCCACGGGAGTGCTCATCGTCGCCCTCGGCAACGCCACTCGATTGTTGCAGTTCCTCGGTGACTTGCCCAAGACGTACTCCGGTGAGGTGGTCTTCGGTACCGCGACTAGCACACTCGACGCCTCGGGTGAAGTGACTGCCACGAGCGACATGTCGACCCTCACGATCGAACGCGTTCGGAAGGCCGCCGAGTCGTTCGTCGGCGACATCACCCAGATTCCTCCGATGGTGTCGGCCATCAAGGTGGGTGGACGTCGACTGCACGAGATTGCGCGGGAGGGAGGCGAGGTCGAGCGTGCACCCCGACCAGTCACCATCCATCGTTACGTCGTCGGCGACGTCGTGGATCGAGTCGACGGCAATCCCGTCGTAGCGATCGAAGTGTCGTGCTCGTCGGGTACCTACGTTCGAACGCTTGCCGCCGACCTCGGTGCAGCACTCGGAGGGTTCGCCCACTTGCGTCGACTTCGGCGCCGCGCCATCGGCGACTTCGTGGTTGGTGCGACTCACGACCCTGCATCCATCGACTCTGCGCCGCTACAAACCGCGGTGGCGGTGATGGCGCATCTCGACGGCGTGAACATCGCCATGGTGGCGGTCGATGCCGACACCGCGGTCAAAGTCCGCAACGGTCGGGCGTTCGACGAATTGGGGGCGATCGACGGGCGCGAGGGTGAGCGACGCATCGTGCTGAACGAGAAGAACGAACTGATTGCGGTGTATCGTCGCGCAGTCGACGCGTGGCGCGCCGAAGTGGTGATGCCCTCAGCGTTAGCGTGACTCCGCGTGAAGGTGATCACCGTCGCCAGTCGTGGGGCCGTAGTGGAGGCACTCGGCGACGTGCGAACGGTGGTAACGATCGGCGCCTACGACGGTGTTCACCGTGGTCACCGCGCCGTGATCGCACAGGTGAAGGAGCAAGCCGCGCAGATTGCGGCAAGGAGCGTCGTGGTGACATTCGATCGTCATCCGGCAACCGTCGTGCGTCCCGAGTCGGCACCGCGACTGCTGACCGACGCCGAGCAGAAGATCGAATTGCTGGCCTCCACCGGGGTGGATGCAGCCCTCGTGGTGCCGTTCGGCGCGCAACAGTCCGGCGAGGCACCGGCCGACTTCGTTCGACGGGTACTCGTGGAGGCCCTTCGCGTGCGCGGAATCATCGTGGGCGAGGACTTCCACTTCGGACACAAGCGCGCCGGCAACGTCGAGTTGCTGCAGTCGATGGCGATTGCCCACGACTACGTAGTGCGGCCGGTTGCACTCGTTGCTCGTGGTGACGGTGTCGACGAACCCGTGAGCAGCACGGCCATCCGTCGCGCTCTCGCAGGGGGGGACGTGCAACGCGCCAACGAATTGTTGGGTCGCCCGCACGAGGTGCGGGGAATCGTCGGTCATGGCGACCAACGTGGTCGCGCCATCGGTTTTCCCACCGCCAACGTCGCTGTCGACCCGATGTTGTGTCTGCCCGCCGAAGGTGTGTATGCGGCGCGAGTGGTGGTCGCCGACGACGTGGGTGCGCCGATTTCCGCGCACGATGCCGCAGTCAACCTCGGTCGTCGCCCCACGTTCCACGAGCGCGCCGAACATTCGCTGCTGGAGGCCCATCTCCTCGACTATTCCGGCGATCTCTACGGTAAGAAATTGCGGGTCTCGTTCCATGCATTCCTGCGGGGCGAACGAAAGTTCTCCGGGATCGACGAACTGAAGACTCAGTTGGCAGTCGACATCACCCATGCCCGTGCCGCGCTGAATCAACGATCGCGCTGAATCAACGCTCGATCGGCGTTCGTTCGCTATCGATTGGCGTACAGCGTGGTGCGCTGACGCAAGGGTCGACCGAGCGGTTCGACCAGCGAGGAGAATTCCTGCGGCGTCATACCTTGCCCATGGCTCGCGCCCGCGGCACGCGAGATGTTCTCGTTCATCAACGTCCCGCCGATGTCATTGCAGCCCGCCTGCAGGAGTTGTCGTGTGCCAGCAACACCGATCTTCACCCACGATGCCTGGATGTTGTCGATGGCATCCCGGTAGGCGAGGCGCGCCACTGCGTGCACGAGCACGTTTTCGCGGAAGGTCGGTCCGCGACGCGACTTGTGTTGCAGGTAGATGGGCGATGCCATGTGGACGAAGGGAAGTCCGACGAACTCGGTGAATCCCCCGGTCTCGTGCTGCAGTGCGCGTGTTCGCACGAGGTGTCGTGCCCACGCGTTCGGTGATTCGATGGACCCGAACATCATGGTGACGTTGGAGCGCAGACCAACCGAGTGCGCGGTGCGGTGCGCTTCGAGCCACGCTTCGGTGTTCACCTTGTCACTGCACAAGACGGCGCGAACCTCGTCGTCGAGGATCTCCGCAGCGGTTCCGGGAAGCGACGAGAGTCCGGCTTCCTTCAGTCTGGTGAGGTAGGAGGCGAGCGATTCACCCAGCCGCGCCGCGCCCTCCGTGACTTCGAGTGCGGTGAAACCGTGCACATGGATGTCGGGTGCCGCGGTCTTCACGGCCCGCGTGACGTCGATGTAATAGTCGCCGTCGAAGTCGGGATGAATCCCGCCTTGCAGCGTGACCTCGGTGGCGCCGAGTTCCCATGCTTCACGAACCCGTTCCGCGATGTCGTCGAGGGTGAGTAGATACGGCGTACCGCGCAAATTGAGGCTGAGCGGACCCTTCGAGAATCCGCAGAACTTGCACTTGAACGTGCACACGTTGGTGTAATTGATGTTGCGATTGTGCACCCACGTGACGTCGTCACCAACCGTCGCTCGTCGCAGCTGGTCGGCGGCGCGGGCGACCGCTCGAACTTCGGGACCACGCGCTCGGAACAGCGTCACGATCTCGTTCTCGCCGAGCACTTGACCGAGTTCGACTCCTCGCAACACCTCGCCCACCGGACCGTGGAGTTTGCGCGCTCGCTCGCTGACCGCCGGTTCCTCCCCGACGAGTCGCGGCGGCGGATTGTTGGCCCCCGAATACCACTGCGTCGAACGATGTCCGACGAGCACCACTTCGGCACCGTCGTGGACGACGTCGGCTGCAGTGACCTTCTCCGGCCAAACGGCGCCCGGATCGTCGCGACCGAGACCCTCTGCGTCACTGCGGTCGAGCACCCGGAAGCGCAGGGTGGCATCGATCCATTTCGGAGTCGACGACAATCCGATGTCGGCGATGAATTCCGGATAAATCGTGAGACGAGGTGCGAGCGCCCGACCCGCCGACTCCGTGACATCGCGCAGGCGATCGAGGTCCGGCCATGGACGTTCGGGATTCACGTGGTCTGCCGTCACCGGTGACACGCCACCCCAGTCGTCGATGCCCGCCGAGAGCAGCGTTCCGAAATCGTCGCTCAAGTTCGGCGGTGCTTGAAGATGTATTTCGGGCGGCAGGATGATTCGCGCAACTGCAATGGACCACAGGTACTCGTCGGAGTCGCACGGCGCATCGTGTTGCATGCCGGTGCGAGGTTTGGGCAGGAAATTCTGCACGATCACCTCCTGCACGTGTCCGTGTCGGGCGTGGGCAGCCGCGATGGCTTCGAGGGCGGCGATACGGTCTTCGCGGGTCTCGCCGATACCCACCAAGATTCCCGTCGTGAACGGGATGCCGAGTTCTCCCGCGTATTCGAGCGTGTCAAGCCGCCGTTGAGGCTCCTTGTCCGGTGCGCCGCGATGGCACTCGAGATCGTCGCGCAACGTCTCGATCATCATTCCTTGTGACGGTGACACCTTCCGCAACATCGCAAGCTCGTCGCGGTAGAGCGCGCCGGCATTGGCATGGGGGAGTAGTCCGGTTTCGTTCAACACCAGTTGCGCCATGTCGTGGAGGTAGTGCACGGTGGAGTCGAAACCGTTGACGCGCAACCACTCGGCGGCAACCTCGTAGCGCAATTCGGGTCGCTCGCCGAGCGTGAACAGTGCTTCGTGGCAGCCCTGGGCCGCACCGCGCTTGGCGATTGCCAGCACTTGTTCGGCGGAGAGATACGGACTCTCCAGTCGTGCGGGCGGCTGAGCGAACGTGCAGTAACCACACTTGTCACGACAGAGCATCGTGAGCGGAATGAACACCTTCGGCGAGTACGTGACTCTTGCTCCGTACTGCAGGTCGCGTATCTTGCGCGCGTCACGCGTCAGTTCGGCGAGCGGCGTGTCGATGAGCGATGAAAACCCTGTGTTGTGGTGCTGAGCTTCCACGTACACCTCCCTCGGGATATGCAGTTACATCGCGCGACTCGCGTCAAGGACGCAGTTCGCGCGATTCGTTGGATACATCTGTCAGCACCCGATCGGATGGGCCGCAAGTGTTAGAGGTGCAACCCACTCGAATTCATCGAGCGACTCAACCATAGCAACGGCTACCCGATGCGGCGTTGTCGGCGGACGTGGCTCAAGTGTCGCCGAGTGCCCGGAACAGTGTTCGAACGTTGGCGCCGTTCATCGGTACGCGATTACCCGTGCGGGAAATGAAGCCCAGTTGCACCCCGGTGGAGGGATCGAGGACGGTGAACACCTGCTCGTGGCCGTGCGCGTCGACGACCACATCGGTGAGAAGCGGTACGTCGGCGGCCTTGAGAAGTTCTTGTACGTAGCCGGCGTTCAGCACCTCGATTGCGATGTGCTGCACGCCGGAACCATGTTCCTCGAGGTGCGCATCCACGGCCTTGTCGCCAGGTCCGACCAGCACGACCGTGACGCCGCCGCCCTCGGCAACGATGATTCCAGCGTCGTCCGTCGCCTGCGTGGAGAAACCGATGGACGAAAGGAACTTCGATGCCGCCGCCAGGTTGGCTACCGCAACGACCACGTGGTCGATTCGACACGCAACTGCATCGAGAGCCGAAGCGAGCACGTCTGCGACCTTCATCGGTTTGTCGAATGCCTTGTCGTGCGCGACTTCAATCCGATGCGTCTCGGACAAAAGAATGCGGAAGAGTTGCTCGGCAAAGTCGGGATCGACGTCGTTGTCGATTGCCCATTGACGTCGGGTGGTGAGCACCTCGCGTACCCGCTGGGGCTGTATGACGGCCGTCTGGCTCTGTGACTTCATCTCTGCAACGTCGCGGCACACCTCCATTCGTTGTGCCAGCAGTTCGATGATCGCAGCGTCGATGTCGTCGATTTGTTTGCGCAAGTCATGGAGACTGCTCATCGGCGCCGCCCGATGAACTTCCCGAGCGCGCCGCGGCTGGACTTGGCGACGCCACTCGCGCCCCTACCGGAGCGTGAAGCGAGCAAACGTTCCACGTGTTTGGCCAGCACGTCCATCTCGATGTTCACTTTGTCGCCACGTCGCCGTGCACCGAGCGTGGTGACCGAAGCCGTGTGCGGAATCACCGCGACCTCGAACGAGTCGTGGTCGAGTCCGAACGCGGTGAGACTGACGCCATCCACCGTGATCGACCCCTTCTCCACGAGCAGATGCATGTGTTCGCTGCCGATACGTACCCGTAGTGCCGGTGCAGGAGCAACGACCTCGCCAACCATGTCCACGTGCCCGAGCACGATATGACCGCCGAAGCGACCGTCGGCCGACATCGGGCGTTCAAGGTTCACGGGATCGCCCGCTGAGAGTGTCCCCAGGTTGGTGCGAGCGAATGTCTCCTCGCTGACATCGGCTTCCCACCATCCCGTACCGAGTTGCACGACGGTGAGGCAACAGCCGTTCACGGCGAGCGACGCACCGACGGAACTGTCCACCATCACGTGACGTGCAGCGATTCGGAGACGTGAACCAGATCGCGATTCGACCGTGCCGAGCTCTTCAACGATGCCCGTAAACACGCGGTGAACGCTAACTGCGTCGTCAATCGCGCAGGAACGCGGTGGAAGTGGAGTGATTGCGCCGTAGCATGGCGGGGTCCACTTGGGCTTCGGCTCGGGTGCGATGTTTCGGGATGGTCCCGGAACGACCCGCCAAGCATCCGCTCATCCGAGTGGTCACTGCGAGGTGAGGCAGAAAGAGGCAACGTACGAACATGGCGACTCCCACCAAAACGGGGACCAAAGACGTCATTGCGAAGCACGGTCAGCATGCAACTGACTCGGGTTCGCCGGAAGTGCAGATCGCACTCCTGACCGACCGAATCAACAGCCTGACGGATCACCTGAAAACACATGCCAAGGACCACCACAGTCGTCGTGGTCTCATGTTGTTGGTCGGGCGACGACGTCGAATGCTCGACTACATCCGCAAGCGTGACATCGAGAAGTATCGAAAGCTGCTCGAAGAACTCGAACTTCGTCGTTAAGCCACTGCGACCATCGCAGAGATTCCAAAGGGGAATCTCAGGTCGCGAGAGCTAACAACACATAGGAGACATACACATGGCTGAAGCCATTTCAGTGTCGGGACCCGTCAGCGGGACCGACAAAACCCTCCGGTTTGAAACCGGAAAATTGGCGCTGCAATCCCAGGGCGCCGTCGTAGCAAGCATCGGGAATACCACCGTGCTCGTCACCGCCAACGCCGCAAGGGGCGTTCGGGACGGCATCGACTTCTTCCCGCTCACCGTCGACGTCGAGGAACGGGCGTACGCCGCCGGCAAGATCCCCGGCTCGTTCTTCCGTCGCGAAGGCCGACCGAGCCAGCAGGCGATTCTCACCTGCCGACTCATCGATCGTCCATTGCGTCCGGCATTCCCCGACGGTTTCCGCAACGAGACGCAGATCGTCGTCACCGTCGTCGGTGCCGACCAAGTGAATCCGCACGACGTGCTGGCGATCAACGCCTCGTCGGCGGCGCTGATGATCAGCGGCATCCCGTTCGACGGACCAATCGGTGCGGTACGAGTTGCCTACTCACAGGACGGCACCTGGATCGCACACCCGACCTTCGAGGAGGGTGACACCGGAACGTTCGAATTGGTCGTTGCCGGACGCGAACTCGACAACGGTGACGTCGCCATCATGATGGTGGAAGCCGGCGGTACGGAGAAGTCGTTCGACTTCTACGCCAACGGCGCGCCGAAGGTGAGCGAAGCAGTCATCGCTGCGGGTCTCGAGGCATCCAAGCAGTGGATCAAGGAATCCATCAAGTTGCAGCGTCAACTGACGGCCAGCGTCATCGCCACCCGTGGAAAGATCGAGCCGTTGGCGTACACGCCGATTCTCGACTACAGCCCCGAGGTGTATGCCGCGGTCGAGCGATCCGCAACTGCGAAGTTGCAGCCGGCAATCCGCATCTCGCTGAAGAAGGACCGCAACGCGGCAATCGACGAGGCAACCTCGGCAACCGTCGCCGAACTCGCCGGAACTGCAGCCGCGCCCGGTCAGTTCGCAGGTCAAGAGAAGCAGATCAAGGAAGCGGTGCGGTCACTGACCAAGCATCTCGTGCGTCAGCGCGTGGTGAGCGAGAACGTGCGCATCGATGGTCGCGGTCCGCGTGACCTGCGTCCCGTGTCGTCGGAAGTTGGACTCCTGTCCACCGCGCACGGCACCGGCTTGTTCCAGCGAGGCGAAACACAGGTGATGAACGTCGTCACCCTGGCGATGCCACGCATGAACCAGATGATCGACTCCATCACCCCGACCACCGAGAAGCGCTATATGCACGACTACAACATGGCTCCATGGGCCAACGGTGAAACCGGTCGCGTGGGTACTCCGAAGCGCCGCGAAATCGGCCACGGTGCGCTCGCAGAGCGTGCGGTGTTCCCGGTGGTGCCGAGCCAGGAGAAGTTCGCCTACACGTTGCGCCTCGTCAGCGAGGTGCTGTCGTCGAACGGATCCACGTCGATGGCATCCGTGTGTGCATCGAGCCTCGCGTTGATGGACGCCGGCGTTCCGATCATCGCTCCGGTTGCGGGAATCGCGATGGGACTCATCTTCGAGGACGGCAAGTACACCGCGCTCACCGACATCCTCGGTGCCGAGGATGCATTCGGTGACATGGACTTCAAGGTTGCGGGAACCGCCGATGCGGTCACCGCGCTGCAGTTGGACACCAAGATCGACGGCATCCCGAGCGACGTTCTCGCATCGGCGTTGCAACAGGCCAAGGAAGCCCGACTCAAGATCCTCGACGTCATGACCGCGGCAATTCCTGCTCCGCGAGAGACCGTGGCCGAGAGTGCACCGAAGATCGTCACCATCACCATTCCGTTGGACAAGGTCGGTGAAGTCATCGGTCCGAAGGGAAAGGTGATCAACACCATCCAGCAGGAAACCGGTGCCACCATCGCCGTCGACGACGACGGTGCAGTGGGCATCGTGACCATCGGCTCGCCCGATTCCGCGAAGGTGGAGGATGCCAAGACTCGCATCTTGAACATCGTCGATCCGCCGACTGCCGAACTGGGCGCCACCTACACCGGTCGCGTGGTGAACATCGCGCAGTTCGGTGCCTTCGTCAACATCCTGCCCGGACGTGACGGACTGGTGCACATCTCCAAACTCGGAAACGGCGAACGTGTCGCCCGAGTCGAGGACGTGCTGAATCTTGGTGACGAAGTCACCGTGCGCGTCGACGACATCGATGACCGCGGCAAGGTGAGCCTCTCGCTCATCGGTCCGGACGGTCAGCCGATGGCCGGCTCCGGTGGCGGTGGCGGCGGTGATCGTCGCGACCGTGGTGACCGAGGCGGCCGGGACGAACGTGGTGGCCGTGGCGGTCGCGATGACCGTGGTGGTCGTGGTGGTCGTGGCGGTCGCGATGACCGTGGTGGTCGTGGTGGTCGAGGCGGTCGCGATGACCGAGGCGGCCGTGATTCCCGAGACTTCCGAGATCGCGACAGTCGTCGCGATGATCGCGGTGGCCGAGATCGCGACAATCGTCGCGACGATCGTTCGTCAAACGATCGTGGTGGCAGTGAGCCGGTTGCCGTGAGCTTCGAGGACGAGTTCAACCAGGACTTCAACGGCTAGCGGAATGATTCGCGTCGGCGTCGTCGGTGCAGCGGGGCGCATGGGTGCCACCGTGTGCGCCGCGATTGCCGATGACCCATCCCTGGAACTGGTGGCGGCAATCGACACCAACGGCGAATCCACCGCGCAAGGAGTAAGAATCAGTCGCGAACTCAAGGCACTCGCGGAAGCGAAGGTCGAAGTCGCCGTCGATTTCACCGTTGCAGCCGCCGCTCGCGTCACGCTGCCGTGGCTCGCATTGCATGGTGTTCACGCCGTCGTCGGAACGACGGGTTTCAACGAAACCGACCTTTCTGCCTTCAAGCAGGAATTCAGCCGGAGCAACTGCGTGATAGCGCCGAATTTCGCCATCGGTGCCGTGTTGATGATGCGGTTTTCGGAGATGGCGGCGCCGTTCTTCGACACTGCGGAGATCATCGAGATTCATCATGACGCCAAGGCCGACTCGCCGTCGGGTACGGCGGTGTCGACGGCCAATCGAATGGCGGCCGCGAGCACCCAGTGGGCGAAGGACCCGACGACTCACGAAGCAATCGCTGGTGCACGCGGAGCGAAGGGACCCGCCGACATACGTATCCATGCGGTACGCATGCGCGGTGCGGTCGCGAATCAGGAAGTGGTGCTCGGCGCCCAGGGTCAAACGCTCACCATCCGCCACGACACCATCGATCGCAGCAGTTTCATGCCCGGCGTGGTGTTGGCCTGCAAGAAGATCTCCGAACATCCGGGCGTCACGCTCGGACTCGATTCGTTCCTGCGCATCTAGCGCAGTGCGCTACTCGTCGCGGGCGAGTGCCTCCGACGTTTTCTGCACCAGGAGTTCGCGCTCCGCATCGGTGAGCGGGCGGGTGGTTCGAACGTTCAGTTCCACGCGGTCGCCCTCGGCGCCGGCTGCCTGGATCTCATCGACGAAAAGCACGGTCGTGAGTCCCTTGGTGCCCGCGAGGTTGCGAACGGTCGAGGAAACCCGAGAAGCGTCCTTCGAGCCGGTGTCGAAATGCAACGACTCCCGTACCGGTTCCTGGCTGAGGTTGCGAACCACATCCAATTTCGAGTGCGGTACATGGAAGGTGCTGTTGCCGTCTCGGAGTCGGGTGGTGATCACACCGACGTGTTCCACGACGGCGCGGACCGGAGTCTCCCAACCGACGTTGGCTTCGATCTCATCGCCAACTCCGAATCGATCCTCGAGCAGGACGCTG
>SXPW01000109.1 GCA_005793785.1 Actinomycetota bacterium
AGCCTGACATCATCTTTGCCGACGAGCCGACGGGCAACCTCGACTCCAGGACCGGCTCCGAGGTGCTCACCTTCATGCGTCGCGCGGTGAGCGACCTCGGCCAGACCATCGTGATGGTCACCCATGACGCCGTTGCAGCAAGTTATGCCGATCGCATCGTGTTTCTCGCCGACGGACACGTGGCTGGCGAAATGTTCGCCCCGACGGCCCAGAAGGTTCTCGATTATTTGAAGCATCTCGGCGAATAGGTCGTCGTGTTCCGCCTCGCCGTCAAGATGACCGTCGCCCGCACGGGTCGACTCATCCTCACCTCGCTCGCCATCATTCTCGGTACCGCGTTCCTCTCGGGCACCTTCGTCTTTCGTGACACCATCAATCAGACTTTCGACCGACTCTTTGCGGACGTCTTTCGCGACGTTGATGCCTACGTTCGCTCGACGACGTTTCTCGAACTCGACTTCGGCGGCGAACAGCGCGCCGCCACGCCCATTTCCGTACTCGAAGCCGTTCGACGGGTCGATGGAGTTACTTCTGCAACGGGTGACATCCAGGCGTTTGCCCGTGTCATCGGCAAGGACGGCGAGCCACTCGGCAGCGAGGGCAATGGCCCGCCCACGTTCGGCGGTATCGCCTCAGCCGACTCCGCAGGCCTGTGGTCGATTACCGACGGTCGACTCCCTCTTGGTTCCAACGAGGTCATCCTCGACAAGGCCACGGCCGAAAACGGGAAGTTCGTCGTCGGCGACCGAGTTCGCGTCGTTGCAGTTCGCGGTGCGAGAGAATTCACGCTGGTAGGAATCGCCAGTTACGGCGACATCTCATCACCCGGCGGAGCAACGTTTGCATTGTTCGAGCAACCCACCGCATCCGAGTTCCTTCTTCAACCGGGGTTCGTCGATGCGATTCTGGTCGAAGGTGACGATTCCGTCAGCGACGAGGTGCTCGCTCAACGAATCGACGATCAACTTGCCGATGACTTGAAATTGGAGACCCTCACCGGGGCGGAGATCACCGCCGAGGTTCAGGGTCAAATCAAGGACGTACTCAACATCTTCTCGACGTTCCTCATCGTGTTCTCGTACATCGCTCTCGGAATCGGGTCGTTCGTCATCTACAACGTCTTCTCCATCACCGCTGCCCAACGTTTACGTGAGAATGCATTGCTGCGAGCAATCGGCGCGAGCCGCCGTCAAGTGTCGCGAGCACTCCTCGTGGAATCCACCGCGATGGGTGTCATCGGCTCGGTCATCGGATTCGGAATCGGAATCCTGCTCTCGCAATTGCTCAGTGCGCTGCTCAAGGCCACGGGATTCGAGGTTCCATCACAGGGTCTCGCCATCGCACCGGCGTCCTTCGTCAACACGTTGATTGCCGGTGTCGTTGTGACGGTGCTCGCCGCCTGGTTTCCTGCCCGCCGAGCGGGACGAGTTCCTCCGCTTGCCGCACTGCGAGACACTGCGCTCGACACCGCCGGAAAGATATCGCGGCGAGTCATCATCGGGCTCGTGCTGCTCGTGGCAGGAGGAGTCGGGATGATTGCTGCGATGAACGATGCTCCCGTACAAGTGCTCGGTCTGGGAGTCCTTGGAGTGTTTTCCGGGATACTCGTGCTGGGACCCGCAATCGCTCGACCAGTTGCTCTCTTCATCGGAGTTCCCGTTGCCAGGTTGCGTGGGGTCAGCGGCGCCATGGCGCGACAGAACGCCGCACGAAATCCCAAGCGGACATCGCGTACGGCGGCGCCAGTGCTCTTGGGCGTCGCACTCGTCACCGCGTTCACGGCTCTCGCCGCGAGCATTCGTTCGGAGATTCGTGACACCTTCGGCGATGCGTTCAGTGGCGATATCGCCCTCACCGTCGACGCGCAGGGCTTCGGTGGAATCCCACTTTCGACCACTGATCAAATCGCTCAACTCGCCGGCGTTGAGCAGGCGACGGGGGTCGGATTCACCAGTGTTCGTATCGTCGACCCGAACGAGGCACCTTCGACGACGTCGGCCGCCACGAATCAACGCGGAGTGTTCGTTCAAACGATCAATCCGTCGTCGATTTCCAATCTGTTCGACCTCGGGGTAACCGACGGAGACGTCACGTCAATGGGATCCGATGGCATCTTCGTCAATGCCGAACGGGCTACGGAGAAGGGCTGGGGCATCGGCACCCGTCTCCAAATCATCCGCGTGGACGGTGCCATCATCGATGCGGAGGTGCGCGGATTCGTCTCCGGAGACACGTCTTTCGCCAACTACGTGGTGAGTCGCGAGATGTTTGCCGATGCTCCAACACCGATCTTCGACGCCTTCGTATACATAAAGGTGGCCCCCGATGCGTCCAAAGACGACGTCAAGGAGCGCATTGCTGCAATAAGTAGTGACGTGGGAATCGGAACCCTGCAAACCAAGGAGGAGTTCATCGACGATCAGGCGGCCCAGATCAACCAAGTCCTCGCACTCATCTATGGATTGCTCTTCCTGTCGATCATCATCGCCATCGTGGGGATCGTCATCACACTGTTGTTGTCCGTGTTCGAGCGCCGTCGCGAGATTGGATTGCTCCGCGCCGTGGGCATGACCAAATCACAGGTGCGCACGACGGTGCGTTGGGAGAGCGTCATCACCTCACTCCTGGGTGCAGTCACGGGCGTGGTACTCGGCATCGTCATGGGTGTGGTGGTGGTTGCGGCACTCAGCGACGGAGGCGACGTATCATTCCGGCTTCCCGTCGTCGAAACCGTATGGATCGTCATCATCTCGTTCGTTCTCGGTGTGGTCGCAGCCATCTACCCTGCTTGGCGGGCAACGCGAGTCAACATCGTCGAGGCAATCGCCACCACCTAATAGCGATTCTCGTCAACGCTCCTCGAGGGGTTCGGCGAAGATTCGTGCAGCAGGGTGTTGATCGGTCGGCGTGTCATCGGCAAGTCGACGTGGCGCAGTTACCGCGGGTGTATGTGCCGTTTGACATCCCGCGCACCAATACAGCACTCGATTTGCCTCACCGTGGTGGGTCACCCGAATCACCTCACCGCACCGACTGCAGGACTTTCCCTGGCGTCCGTACACCGCGAGTCCACCATCGACCGACGGTGCAGTGATTCGATTCACCCGTTGCACGTTGGCACGGAGCATTTCGTGCGCCAACGTGAGCACTTCGTGGCACTCGTCGATATTCAAGTCACCGACTCGTGCCCACGGATTCAACTCGCATGCCCACAACAGCTCACAGCGATACACGTTGCCCACGCCACACGCAACTCGCTGGTCGAGTAGCACTTCAGCGATACTCGTCTCGTTCGGCTCGTAGTCCATCATTCGGCGAACGCATTCATCGATATCGGGATGCTCGTGGCACAAATCCGGACCAAGCCGAC
Source organism: Actinomycetota bacterium (assembly GCA_005793785.1). Taxonomy (GTDB): domain Bacteria; phylum Actinomycetota; class Acidimicrobiia; order Acidimicrobiales; family Ilumatobacteraceae; genus F1-60-MAGs027. Next base: position 3,371 of record SXPW01000109.1, read on the forward strand.
CGAGAATCGGGTGTCGTCGCGGATCGAAATCGCGATACGACTCCACCACGGGTGCGGAGAAGCACACTGCCACCCAGTCGGCAACGCCGATTACCACCCGTGCGCGATGCGGCGATTTTCGCCAGCGCTCACCGACTCGGTACACGTGCCAGGACCCGGTCATTCTCATGTGCGTGTGGAGCACGACACCGTCGTCCCACACGATCTCGAGGTGCTTCCCATGGCTTCGAACTTCCTCGATGGTCTGCCCGATCCGAGGCATCACGCCCTCCAGACGCGATGCTTCGAATCGCACCATCTTCTTGCCGATCAATGCGATACGTAGCGCTGCAGCGCTCCGATAGATGGTGTCGCCTTCTGGCATACGCAAAGAGTATTCGTCGGACCCGCGGCGACTGGTGATTGTTCGGGAAATTTCTCCCTAGGTTGGGAATGGTGAACGACGAATCCAACTCCGATGGAACTCATGACGCCAACATGGTGCGTCGAGCCGCCCAGCGTTACGGCACCGTTGGCGCGATGTTGGCGGGAGGAATGGTGGTGTTCGATCGACTGCTCGGTAGAAAACCCAAGGAGGAACCCGCCGTCGTCATCGAAGCCGCCACCGAACCAGAAGACATCAATGAAGGCATTTCCATACGGCTAGAACAACCGAATGGTGAGCAATTACAGGTATTTGCACCGCCTCCGGGACGCCGCCGCGCTAGGGCAAGACGCCGACGGAGGCCAGGGCCAGGCGAATGAGTCGGTCGTGCCCGCTGGTCATCTCGCGTCGCATCGAGTCGCTCACCGCGTCGGCTGGCGTGTACCAGGCCAGGTCGAGCGCCGCTTGGGTCGGTTGACAGTCCCCCGACACGGGTACGACGTACGCGAGGCTCACGGCGTGCTGTCGTGGATCGTGAAACCCGGAGATGGACGGATCCGGGAAGTACTCCACCACGGTGAATGGGGCGGGTTCGGGCGGAATTTTCGGTAGTGCGAGAGGACCTAGATCCTTCTCGAGGTGGCGCAGCAGTGCCTCACGGATTCGTTCGTTGAGCAACACTCGACCCGACACCACCGTTCGCGAAATCGATCCATCGGGTGTTTGACGCAGCAGCATCCCCACATGGGTCACGTTGCCCATGTCGTCGATTCGTACGGGGACGGCGTCCACATAGACGAGCGGTACCTGGTCGCGCACGGCATCCAACTGCCTTGGATCGAGCCAGTTGGTTCGGGTGTCGATGCGATCGGTCATGTCCTGTTTTCTCTCCACGAACGTGGACTTTTCGGTGATGCACCAAGACCTAGTCTTCGCGCATGACTCGTGGAGAGAAACTACTCGCTTTTTTCCTTCTCGGTGCGGGAGTTTCGCACTTCCTGAACCCCGACTTCTTCGATGCGATCGTTCCCCCCGCACTGCCGGGGTCGGAGCGATTCGCCACGTACCTGAGCGGAGTTGCCGAAATCATCGTCGGCGTTGCCGTCATCGTGCAGCGCACTCGACGAATTGCCCTGTGGGCTGCCGCCGCACTCTTCGTAGCGGTCTACCCTGCCAACCTCTACATGGCATGGGACTGGCGTGACCGCGAACTCTCGGAACGACTCGTCGCCTACGGACGATTGCCGCTCCAGATACCACTCATCTGGTGGGCCGTGGCGTCGGCTCGGCGCGCTACCAGTTCCCCGCCACGTACTTAGTTTCCAAGAATGCCAGCAACCCGTCGTGGCCGCCTTCGCGTCCGAGTCCCGATGCTTTCACTCCGCCGAATGGTGCGGCTGGATCACTGACGAGACCCCGGTTGAGGCCGATCATCCCCGTCTCCAGGAATTCGGCAAATCGCAATCCCCTGCCCAGGTCCTGCGTGAAGACGTAGGACACCAGTCCGTGCTCCACCGAGTTGCAGTGCGCAAGGATGTCGTCAGCGTCACCGAACCTCACGATCGGCGCGACCGGACCGAAGATTTCCTCACGCAGAATCGGTGAATCGAATCGCACATCGGTGAGCACCGTCGGGTGATATCCAAACGAGGAGTCGTCCACTCGCCTGCCGCCACATGCAACCACGGCACCCGCGGCGACAGCGTCGGTGACGAGTGACGCAACGTTGTCCTGTTGGGCTCGTGACACGAGGGGTCCAACCTGGGTCTTTGCATCCAGACCATTCCCGAGAATGAGACTCGCCATCCGATTGCTGAATGCGTCAACGAATGCGTCGTGGACACGTTCGTGCACGAAGAAGCGATTGGCGGCGGTGCAGGCGGCACCGCCGTTTCGCATCTTGGCCAACATCGCGCCCTCGACGGCCACCTCCAAGTCGGCATCCTCGAATACCACGAGCGGTGCATTGCCACCGAGTTCCATCGAACAGTTGATGATTCGATCCGCCGCCTGCGCCAACAACAGAGCACCGACGCGGGTCGAGCCCGTGAACGACAACTTTCGTACCTTTCCCGACCTCAACATCGCGGAGACGGCGTCTCCTGGTGGGTCGGGGACCACTACGTTCACCACGCCGTCGGGAACTCCACACCGTCGGAGGATCTCACAGATTGCAATTGCGGTCAACGGGGTATCGCTCGCTGGCTTGAGTACGACCGTGCAACCAGCGGCAAGTGCCGGTCCGATCTTCCTCGTGGCCATCGCCGCGGGAAAATTCCACGGAGTTGCCAGCAGTGCAACACCGACCGGTTGGCGCGAGACGAGTAGCCAATTCGCCCCCGACGGTGCACGCCGGTAATCGCCGTCGATGCGCACGGCCTCCTCGCTGAACCACCGGAAGAATTCCGCGGCATAGGTGACCTCGGCTCGCGCGTCGGCGAGTACCTTCCCGTTTTCTCGCACGATCAATTGCGCCAACGACTCGTGCTCGGCGATCATC
>SXPW01000110.1 GCA_005793785.1 Actinomycetota bacterium
CGGAGTTGCTTGCCGAGGCGATGGTCGATGCTCGTTCGCGCGCGGAGTCGTTACTCGGTGCGGTGGGTGGCGCGGTGGGCGATGTTCGCTCGGTATCGAGCGGACCCTTCCAGGTGACGGCTCGAGATTCCACAGATGTCGAGAGCGGCGGCTATTTCGACACCGCCAGCATCGAAAAGACGGTCATCGCGACCGTTCTCGTCGAATTCTCTACTAAGTAGTGAGAGAGTAGATTCTGGACATGATCCCCGTCGTCATCTCTGACGTCGTACCACGTCCACGAATACAATCCCTTCGCCTCGCACGCGAGATCTTGCTCTTAAGTGGCTTCGCCCTTCTTACGGCCGCTCTCGCGCAACTTCGAATTCCACTCGGTTTTACGCCGGTTCCGATCACTGGTCAAACCCTCGGTGTACTGCTTGCTGGCGCGACGCTCGGTGCTTGGCGTGGAGCCGGTAGTCAATTGCTGTATTGGCTCCTCGGCATGGTGGGTCTGCCGTTCTATTCCAATGGCACTGGCGGCTGGTCGGTGGCGACGGGACCAACGATGGGCTATCTCGTGGGATTCATCATTGCAGCAGCCGTGGTAGGTCGACTCGCCGAGTACCGACACGATCGACAGGTGATCACCTCGGTGGCCGCGATGACCATGGGCTCGATGATTATCTACGTGTGCGGAGCGACGTGGTTGGCAATCAACCTGGGGATTCCGTTGGCCACCGGCGAACAAAATGCCATCTCGCTAGGCGTCACACCGTTCCTGGTTGGTGACGTCATCAAGATGTGTCTCGCTGGTCTGGTAACCGCCAGCACCTGGCGATTCATCAATCGCGAGTAGCGAACCACGCGGTGGTGTCGGGCGGCACTGCAAAGTTAGCAACATCACCCGATTTGCAAAGCAATTCACCTACAACTGCTGGCGTTGGTGTGCCGCCCATGTTTGCGATGCAAATCACCCTGCCCACCGAGACTGATGTCTCAAATTCTGTCGAACTTCTTGTTTACGATTCACAAACTCACCACCTCGCGAACACCTCGCCACGGCACACATGGCGTCACAAGGTCGCCAATACGGCGTCAATTACGAGGGTGGTGGCAAGCCACGAATTGACCCTCGGCAACCTCCCGCAATTGAGGCTCTTCTGCAGCGCACTTCTCGGTGGCCGCCGGACATCGGGTGCGGAAACGACAACCCGAGGGTGGGTTCGTCGGGGATGGTGGCTCGCCTTCCAGCATTGCGCGGCGACGTCGCACTGCCGGGTCCGGAATCGGTACGGCCGAAACCAGTGCATGCGTGTAGTGATGTGCGGGAGACGTTGCCAGACGATGAGGATCGGAAACCTCGCACACTTTTCCTAGGTACATCACATAGACGCGGTCGCTGATTGCGCGCACCACGGACAAGTCGTGCGAAATGAAGAGGAGGGACAGTCCATACCGTTTCTTCATTGCCCGAATGATGTTCAGAATCTGCGCCTGGATGCTCACATCCAACGACGACACCGGTTCATCGCACACCAACACTTGTGGCTCGATGGACAGGGCGCGGGCAATGCTGATTCTCTGACATTGACCACCGGAGAATTCCGTCGGCTTCCGATCTCCAACGACTGCGGGATCGAGATTCACCGATCTCAGCAACTCCTCGACCTTCGTTCGGCGTTCTTCATCGGTACCACGTCCCCAAACCTTGAGAGGCTGCTCGACGAGCTCACGAACACGAAGGTGTGGATCGAGGGACGAGATCGAATCTTGGAAGATCATCTGGATGTTCGGTCTGGCACACCGCAGTGCCTCTCCTTCGAGGGATGCCAGATCCGTCCCATTGAGAAATACACGTCCAGAAACACTCGGGATGAGGCGCATGATGCCCTTGGCGAGGGTGGACTTACCGCATCCTGATTCACCGACCACGGCGACGGTCTCACCTGCAACGATGTCGAGCGAAACATCCGAGACTGCACGAACACGACCCGCACGACTTGGGTATTCAACGATCAGGTTCTCGACCCTCAGAATCGTCTCACTGCTTGGCCGAAGATGAACATCGCTCATGGTCATGTTCATCGGGACGCACCCAGCGGGAAGAAGCAGCGGTAAGCGTGTCCATCGCCGTCATCGACCAAGTCGGGATGTGCGGATCGACATTTGTCTTGTACGTACTTGCAACGGGGAGCAAAGAAGCAACCGACGGTCTCCGACACGGGGTCGGGTGGCGCGCCTTCGATTGCGTCCATGTCATCCCCCGACACGCGATCAAGTCGGGGAATGGAATTGAGAAGTGCCTCGGTGTACGGCATCTTCGTCGAAGCGAAGAGTCGACTCGTCGTCGCGGTCTCCACCACTTCCCCGGCATAGAGCACTGCGATTCGATCGGCGTGTCCGGCGACGATTCCGAGATCGTGGGTCACGATCACCATCGCCATTCCGAGTCGCTCCCGCAAGTCGCTCAAGAGTTCTAGAACTTGGGCTTGTACCGTGACGTCTAGCGCCGTGGTTGGTTCGTCCGCCAGCAGCACCTTCGGCTCGCAGGCGATCGCCATGGCGATCATC
>SXPW01000111.1 GCA_005793785.1 Actinomycetota bacterium
AATCTCGACGTCATCAAGACCGCCGACTGGTTGATCGATCTCGGACCGGAGGGTGGCGATGGCGGTGGCAGGATCGTGGCGGAGGGAACCCCAGAACAGGTCGCGCGAGTGAAGGGCAGTCATACCGCCCGCTTCCTCGCCGACATGTTGCCCGGCTGACGCGATGGACAGACCGAATCTCGCCGAGATTCCCGTCGGGCCGGGTTCGTACCAGTTCAAGGACGAACACGGGCGAATCATCTACGTCGGGAAGGCGAGCAACCTGCGTTCGCGCGTCGGGAGCTATTTCGTCGACCCCGCATTGTTGCACGCGCGTACCGCCGCGATGGTGGCAGCGGCCAGGGACGTGACCTGGATCGAGGTGAACAACGAAGTTGCGGCGTTGCTGTTGGAGTACAACCTGATCAAGCAGCACCGACCACGATTCAACGTGCGATTGCGTGACGACAAGAGTTATCCCTTCCTTGCCGTGACACTGGACGAGGAGTGGCCGCGTGCGGTGGTGATGCGTGGGCGAAAGCGGCGGGGTACCAAGTACTTCGGCCCGTATGCCCATGCATGGGCGATTCGCGACACGCTCGACGCTCTACTTCGTACCTTCCCCGTCCGCACCTGTTCGCCATCGAAGTTCCGGCAACACGAGCGACTCGGACGACCGTGCCTGTTGTTCCACATCGAGAAATGCTCCGGCCCGTGCGTGAACGAGGTGGCGCGCGAGGCGTACGGCACGCACGTCGACGGACTCATCCGCTTTCTCGGCGGTGACACGGACGGTGTTCGTAGCGAGTTGCACACGGCCATGGAGCTGGCCTCCCGGGAGGAGAATTTCGAGGACGCAGCGCGGCTGCGCGATCGACTCGGTGCCATCGATCGCGCGCTCGAACGACAGGTCATGGTCGGGGAGCGGGGCGAGGATTTCGATGTCATTGCGCTGCACGATTCCGAACTCGAGGCGAGCGTCCACGTGTTCTACGTTCGAAAGGGCAGGGTGCTCGGCAACAACGGGTACGTCGTCGACAAATCCGAACCACTCACCACCAACGAACTGATGCGCAAAGTCATCGTCGATTTGTACGCGGACGAGCCCGCTCTCGGTTGGCCGAAGGAGGTGATGGTGAGCGTCGAGCCCGAGGCGCTCGAGGCGTGTTCGGACATGCTCGGTGCGGCGCGTGGCTCACGAGTCGAAATCCGCGTTCCCCAACGCGGTGATCGTCGCGAACTGATGGCGACGGTCGACAAGAACGCAAAGGATGCCCTCGTTCGGCACAAGATGCGCCGAGCCAGCGACCACAATTCGCGGAGTCGCGCCATCACCGAACTCCAGGACCTGTTGTCGTTGAGCCAGGCACCGCTGCGGATCGAGTGCTACGACATGGCTCATCTGCAGGGCACCGACTACGTGGGTTCGATGGTGGTGTTGGAGGACGGACTCCCGCAAAAGCGGGAATACCGGAAGTTCAACGTGAAGTCGGTGGACGGCAACGACGACTACGCGGCAATGCGCGAGGTGCTCACTCGACGGCTCACCGCCTACGTCACGGAACGCGATGCAAGCACCGAAGAACGGGGGGAGAAGCCCGGACGTTTCGCGTACCCGCCCCAACTGCTCCTGGTGGACGGGGGCAAGGGTCAACTCGGGGTGGCCGTCGAGGTCGTTCGGGAGCTCGGGTTGGAGGACGAGATCGACGTCGCGTCGCTCGCGAAGCGATTCGAGGAGGTGTTCGTCCCCGACCAACGCGAACCAATACGTATTCCACGTGGCAGCGACGCGCTGTACATGCTGCAGGTGGTTCGCGATGAAGCGCATCGTTTCGCGAACACCTTCCATCGGGAGCGTCGATCCAAGCGAATGAAGCGAAGCGAACTCGACGGCATCGCCGGTCTCGGAGCGACACGCAAGGCACGACTCCTGCAGGAACTCGGCGGCATCGGCGGAGTGCGTTCGGCGAATCTCGAACAACTGCAGTCGCTCGCTTGGCTGCCCCAGCAAGTGGCCGTAGCCGTCTACCAACGACTTCGCGACGCTCAGTAGCCTCGCAGCGTGGCGGAGATTCTGCTCATCACCGGGCTGTCGGGTGCGGGTCGATCCCAAGCAGCCGACACCTTGGAGGACCTGGGCTGGTTCGTCGTCGACAACATGCCGGTCGAACTCGTCGACAAGTTCGTCGAATTGGCGGGAGTGTCGGTCGACAAGTCCTCACGATTGGCGCTGGTCATCGGAGTGGCGTCCCAACAGATCGACGCCGTGAGATTGGTGCCACGGCTGCGCGGTGCCGGTCACGAGGTTCGAATCCTGTTCCTGGAGGCCTCGACGCAGTCGTTGGTCAAGCGTTACACGGAGTCGCGCCGCAAGCATCCGTTGCGGTCGGAGACGGGCACCGTGTCCGAGGCGATCGAGCACGAGCGCGACCTCCTCGAGACCGTTCGGGAGGTGGCCGACAAGGTCATCGACACCACCACCTTGCAGTTGGCGCAGTTCAAGGCCCAGATGACCGAGTTGTTCTCCTTCGAGGACCTCCCCGACACGCTCCAGGTATCGGTGTTGTCGTTCGGATTCAAGCACGGTCTTCCACTCGACGTCGACTCGGTATTCGACGTGCGGTTCATTCCCAATCCCCATTACGACGAGGCGCTCCGGCCGCTCAGTGGGCTCGACGAACCGGTACGCCGTTTCGTTCTCGACCAGCCGGCCACGCGGGATTTCCTCGATCGTGTCGAAGCCTTGTTCGAGTCGCTGATTCCCGCATATCGGAACGAGGGCAAGAGTTACCTCACGATCGCCGTCGGTTGCACGGGCGGACGTCATCGTTCGGTGGCGATCGCCGAGGCGCTGAGTCTGCGCCTGGCGAATCGTGGCGTGCAAGCGCGCGTGGCGCACCGCGACATCGAAAAAAACTAGGCTCTTGCGCATGACCGTACGCGTGGGTATCAATGGTTTTGGACGTATTGGACGAAGTTTCTGGCGTGCCGTAGCCAAGAGCGGCGCGGACATCGAGGTCGTTGCCGTGAACGACCTCGGCGACAAAAAGACGATGGCCCATCTGCTCAAGTACGACTCGGTCATGGGTGTCCTACCCGACACGGTGACTTCCACCGACGACGGGCTCGTCATCAACGGGAAGAGCTTGAAGGTGCTTTCGGAGCGCGATCCAAGGAACCTCCCGTGGAAGTCCCTGAACGTCGACGTCGTCGTCGAATCCACCGGATTCTTCACCGAACGCGACAAGGCTGCGGCACACCTCGATGCCGGAGCGAGGGTGGTGATCATTTCTGCGCCTGCAACCAATGCCGACGCAACGTTCGTCTTTGGTGTGAACCACGACGATTTCGATGCGGCGAAGCATCGCGTGGTGTCCAACGCCAGTTGCACCACGAACTGTTTCGTACCGCTCGTCAAGGTTCTGGATGACGCATTCGGTGTGGATACGGGAATGATGACGACCATC